>NZ_JAPWAR010000022.1:0-44014 GCF_041433025.1 Prevotella sp. 20925_1_30
AATAAAAACAACACTTTTCTTTTTCATTATTTATGGTGTAATGGACATTTGGTAGGCTGAAACCTCTCGGAACGCTTTTATTTACTACCTTTGCAGCATTTGAAAATCTATGAATAAGAAACAGTATCTTCTGTAATAGCTCAAATGTTAAAAAGAATGGGCATCGACGTTCTATTCAGATGTATTCCTGCAAGGATTGTGGTAGACAATTTCAAGGTGGTCTGCGTATAAATAATATTTCTCTATGGAACGACTATCTGACGGCAAATCGAACGATATCTGATCTACCCACTCTTTATAAATGTTCAGAGCGAACCATACGACGTAGGTTGAGCTTAGTAGTAGATAGCTTTACTGCTACTTACCCCAAATCTGCAGTAATAATATTGGATACAACATACTTTTCCAGGACATTTGGTGTGATGCTGTTTCAGGATGCTTCATCAGGCAAAATACTTTATCGCAAGTTTGTCAAAAACGAAACTAACAGAGATTATCTTGATGGACTTCGGTATATTGCGGAGCGTGGAACTATGATAAAAGCAGTGGTGTGTGATGGGCATGTAGGACTTTTACAAGCTATAAGTTTCTGCCCCGTACAAATGTATCAATTTCACCAATTTCAAATAGTTAGAAGATTCCTTACTAACAATCCACATTTGCCTGCAGGCGTTGAACTATTGGCATTAATGAGAAGGATGTTCTCTATGAGAAAAGAAGAGTTTATAACCGCTTTTGATAAATGGTGTGATAAATGGAAAGAGTTCCTAAATGAACGAACTCTCCTAATCTCGGGTAAGACAACACACAGAAGACTGAGAACGGCAAGACGTTCTATTAAGACACATCTGCCATGGCTCTATACGTGTGAGGAGCATCCGGATATGCAAATACAACAAACCTGTTGGAAGGATTTAACTCACAACTTAAAAGAGCACTGCATAATCATAATGGATTGAATGAAGCTAACAAGAAGAAGTTTATAGATGGATTCATAAATACAAAAAAGTAGGCTAGAATAACCAGCCTACCAAATGTCCATTACTAAAACCCGAGAGGTTTTCAGCCTACCAAATGTCCATTACGCCCAGAAATTCAAATAATTCGACCTCTCAAGTCATTCCCTTCGTCCTTTCATGGATTCTTTCTCCATCTTACATCAGCCTAAGTAAGACACAAGAAAGAGGCAATCTACATGAAACAAGATAATCTCTATCTTACTTTATAACTCTCATATCGCTTATTGACAATAAGGATAAAGAAGGGTTGTGTTGAATAGCTCTGCTTCGATCCCTGCTTTAAATCATAGGTCAAAAGCAATTCCTTCTTACCAACCTCGCAGAGTGACAAAGGTCGGAGGTCTGTTTTAAGACTAGTCTTAGGCATGATATAGGCAACAACAAAACTCTTATTAAAGTCAATATGAGTAGGTTCTCCCCCTTTACCCATGAATGCAGCCTCACCAAACTGCCGCTCAAACTCAGTCTTCGAAGTAATTTTTAGAATTACAGGCTTTGTTTCGTCACCAATATGGAAGTAGTTCCGCGCCTCAACAAAGGCTACTGGTTTACTCTCCTTCAAACTCTTCTGACTCGTTACACATGATGACAATAACACCAATGCAGCACTAAATGCAATTAAAAGTCTCTTCATCTCTATTTTTAATATCATTTAATTTCTAAAAAATTAACCCTATGTATCACTACAAAAAACATATGCGAAACACGTGCCAAAGGACTGACAAACTGCCAAAACATACCATTTTCTATCACAAAAGTAACCATTTAATGGACACAAAAACACATTTATGCACTTAAAAGAGGTTAATATTCTTGCTGGCACAAGCTTTGTTAATACTAATCATAGGCAGAGATTTCATCTTTGACTGACATTATAAACACATTAAAACATCAATTATATGGCACATGGACATGATGTTCTCCACATGATGGAGGGCAATAGTTACAGAACAAAAGAGGATTTGGTAAAAGCAATCATAGAGCACTTTGGATCAGAGGAGGAGTTCCACACTTGCTCTAGAGAGGGTATGAATGCAACAGAACTAGTTGATTTCCTCACCGAACGAGGTAAATTTATGCCTGCAACAGAGGGCTTCACGGTAGATACAACAAAGATTTGTAATCATTAAACATAGGCTTTTTAGTATAGAACAAACCATTTAATAAAAACAAAGAAACATGATAAAAATATATGGAATGAGCACTTGTCCGGATTGTATTGCCGTCGACGAGCATGTAAAGGGAGATAGCCGTTATGAAGTAATAGACATTGGTTCACACATACGATACCTCAAGGAGTTCCTTCGCCTACGCGATAATAACCCTGTATTCGACGATGCGAAAAAGCATGGATATGCTGGTGTCCCTTGCTTCCTACTTGAAGATGGCACCGTAACATTGTCTCCTGAAGAGGCAGGAATCCATCTTGATGATGCACCAGCGGCAGCTTCTTGCCGACTTGATGGCTCTGGTTGCTAAGCAAAACAGACTTAACAACAATCGTTTATATATAATGAGGGGAGGCACAACTGCAGTTACCTGCTATTATGCCTCCCCTTGACTGTCGACAGACAGTCTAATGTGTCTCTCCTGAACAATAATCAATCTAACCTTAATGACTTGATTATCTCTATTGTAACAATCACTAGTTATTTAATCAAAAGAAGACTGAGAAAGTAGTACACCACTACTCATTCCCTGTTAGTCTACCATTGCGTTGCAAATGTACGATAAATAGTTGATAGTAATGTAACGATTTCCGAAAAGATTGAAGAGCCTCTCTTCTTTTTGACATACATCAACATTTCAACCGCAGAAAACCAAGTTTCTTAGATATAATTAACCGTTTAATATATAACTATCAAGCCTTTATCGTTATTACATATTAGTCCTATTAAAAGCAAGAAAAGCTATTTTTAAAAACAAGACAGCAGTTATCTGTCTGCAAATAAGCAGTTACATCAAAGGCTGAGAACCAACCTATGAAATAACTGCTCCTACTTTGCTATCCTATTGTAAGAACCTACTTGTCAACAACTAGATGATCCCTTTCAATCCGTCAGGAACCACAATAGAGTCGCAATGAACCTGTTCCAATTTCTCTAAACCATGTTTGGTAATATGAAATCGTTGGCATCGTCCATCTTCCGAACAAGCCCGACGACGAATAAGAGAGTCCCGTTCAAGTGCAGCAATCACCTTAGATGCATTCGAACGAGTCATCCCCATCTCATCAGCAATCTCACCTGCTAACATCGGATTAGGCTGTTCGGAAAGCAAACAAAGTAGTGCCGCCTCATTGAGATTCAGCCCCACACGTTGTTGCAAGTCGGACTCAAAGCCCGTTACAAGGCGTGAGAGATCACGAATCTTACGAACACATTCACTATTCATGCGCCCTTTCTGCGTTACTTACTTTAGCAAGGTTGACTTGATAACCTCCTCAAATTGAGGCTTATTCATCGCTCCTGTCTGCATTGTAGGCTTACCTTCTTTAGGGATAAAGAGCAATGATGGGATTGAACGAATACCAAAGAGCGAAGCCAATTCAGCCTGTTTATCAACATCAACCTTATATACATCGATCTTACCTTCATAGTCTCCTGCTACCTCCTCAAGTATCGGAGCAGTTGCTTTACAGGGTCCGCACCATGTTGCATAGAAGTCTATAATAACTGGTTTATCGCCTTTGAAAACCCATGATTGTGGGTTCTTCTCATAGTCCATCACCTTCTCTTTGAACATCTCAGCAGTCATTTCTGTTACATTCATACCTTTTTCCTTTCCTTCATTTTGGTTATTTACATTTGTTTCTTTTGTTGCTTTGCCAGCAACAGTACTATCATCTGTCTTCTTAGCAGGCTTGTTATTTGCAGAACATGCTGTCATTCCTAAGATCATGATGGCAAATGCTAGTGTCGAGATACGCTTCATTTCCTTTTTACAATTATCTATTTTTATTATTACTTAAAGGTTTGATAAAACCTTATTGGATTATTCTTTCAATATTGTTTCCTATGGAAAACGATGCAAAGATACGCACTTTTATCAATAAGACCAAATTTCCTTTGGAAATTATTAAACCTTAACAATATCGCACGTGAGCCTTATTTTTGTTAAAACTAGCACTTTGCTCCTCTCCACATAACCAACACTTGGAACATTAGACATTATTTTTTGTACCTTTGTAAACAATCAATCTACTTGGTTGTTAGCACCCTCTTCGTGCCAAACTAAGGTGATAAAGAACTAAGATCATAAATCGTAAATCATAAAAACATCATTCGCATGAAAAGAATTATCTTATCTCTTGCTTGCACAATGGCTTCTGCAACAGGCTTAGCACAGCAAGCGCTCGATTGGAACAAGGCTCCTCTGGCATCACCAGTGGTAAATGCTGATAAGTCAGTAACCTTTAATGTCAATGCACCTGAGGCTCAAAAGGTGGAGATTGTGGGCGACTTTCTACCTATAGAAAAGGTGAAAACACCACAAGGAGAGTACGACCGACAAGGGCCACAACTCTTAAAAAAGAACGAAAAGGGCGTTTGGTCCTTCACTTCTACCCCTCTCCAACCCGAGTTATACACATATAATATACTGATAGATGGCGTCAAAGTAACTGACCCACTGAACGTTTATGCGGTCCGCGACATCGCTAGTACCTTCAGTATCTTTATGATTGATGGGGGCGTCAATGGCTTATATCAAGTGAAGGATGTACCTCATGGCACTGTTTCTAAGACCTGGTATAAGAGTCCAAAGGCTAATATGACACGCCGATTAACCATTTACACACCTGCAGGATACGAACAGAGCAAGGAGAAATATCCTGTTCTTTACCTCTTACATGGCATGGGAGGCGATGAAAATGCGTGGTCGGAACTAGGTCGAGCAACGCAGATTATGGACAATCTCATCGCTTCGGGCAAGGCGAAACCCATGATTGTTGTAATGACAAATGGCAATATCTCGCAGGAAGCAGCACCCGGTGAGACATCCGAAGGACTAAAAGTTCCATCCTTACAACTACCTAAGACGATGGATGGAAACTTTGAGTCTGCCTTCCAAGATGTGGTTAATTTCGTTGAACAAAACTATCGAGTAAAGGCGGACAAAGCGCATAGAGCCATCGCTGGTTTATCAATGGGTGGGTTCCATTCATTGTACATCTCTATCAATAACCCTAACTCTTTCGATTACATCGGATTGTTTTCTGCAGCTGTTAAACCCCATCAGAAGGAGACTACTTCACCGCTATACGAGGATACAAATAGCAAGGTTGACAATCTCTTCAAAGGCTCTCCTAAACTCTTTTGGATAGGTATTGGCAAGGCTGACTTCCTATATAATGAGAATGAGAAATTGCGTAATTACCTTGATTCCAAGCATTATCCTTACACCTACCTAGAGACAGATGGCGGTCACATCTGGCGTAATTGGCGCATCTATCTAGCAACTTTCGCACAACAGTTATTCAAGGATTAAATATCAAGAGAACCTCGCTTCCTATCAAGGAAACACCCTTCTCTATTTGAAGAGGGCGTTTCCTTGCTATGAGAAGAGCCTCCCTTTGATGTGAAGAAACGCCCTCTTCAAATGGAGAAGGGCGTTTCTTTAATTCTAAAATATGATTACCTCTATTCCCGTTCACCATCCACTCTCATCCAACTAGCAGTTTTCACTCCCCTCTCCATTCGGAGAGGGGATGGGGGTGAGGCTTTAGTTGGGATGGGAGTGAGGCTTCTTCTCCATTTCAAATGATATATGTGAAGTTTACTGGTGGGCATTTTATACCTCGCAACTAGCTACTCTTTTCCCAATAATAGACCAGTAGAGAGGATTATTAGTAGAAGCTAATGAGCAAGCAAAATAATGATGATTAGATTCAAATTATGCCTTAGCAGCATTTCAAGTATCGTTTATCAGGAATTGTCGTAACGCCTATTGAGGGTTATAAAAGAGCTTATCAGCAGTCTAAAAAACAAAAGAAGGTGTGCCTCACGACATACCTTCTCTTTCGTTTCTAGTCATTTTATCTATTCGAGCCTCTTGTCGGATTCGAACCAACGACCCCGAGATTACAAATCACGTGCTCTGGCCAACTGAGCTAAAGAGGCGGGTGGACAAGCGATTCCTATCGCACCGCTACAACCTTCTACCCTTGCTTTGTTCCCAACCTGGGGGATTTGAAGGGAGCTGGTCGTAGGAGACTTGCCCGTATGAAGCTCTCTCCTTACTTGGAAAAAGCGCTGCAAAGGTACATAAATTATTTATAAACACGAAAAGAAAGAACACCTTTTTCGCTTTTTAACAAATAATCTTAATTTTAGGAAGGAGGCACCTTATATATAATAAATAATCTGTAATTTTGCAGTATGACACACGATGAGCTCAAACAATTATCGGCGTATTCTCGTTACGACGGATTCTATCTTGCAATCCTTTGGGTTGCTAGTTTCGCCTGTTTATTATACTCTAGTTCCCTTCCAATATTGGGTCAGTTCTATACGATATTGCTCTTTTCTACCCCCTTCTTTGTGGCTTATCGGTTTAAAAAGTTCCGTGAGGAAGGGCGCAATGGGGTCATTTCTTTCAAGCGCGGATTGTTTTACTGCCTTCGAGTTCACTTCAATGCGGCACTCATCTTCAGCCTCCTTCAATGGTTGTATATGAATTATGTCGACAACGGAAGGTTGTTATCTATCCTTACAACTGTCTATTCCACACCACAAGCGAAACAGATGTTTACAACCATGAACGTATCTTACAATGATATAATTCGGCTCCTTTCAATGATGACGGAACCGGCTGTCTTGGCTGCAAATAGCTTTATTTCTGCAGTGGTATTCGGCGTTTTCTTATCATTAATCATTGCTGCATTAATGATGAAACAAGTACCCTCCTCTAATTCAAAACAATATTAATCCGAACATAAACAATGGATATTTCCGTTATAGTTCCTCTATTTAATGAGGAAGAAAGTCTACCAGAATTGCACGCATGGATACAACGCGTGATGATTGCCAACGGCTTCTCTTATGAAATAATCTTCGTTAATGACGGCTCAACTGACAATAGTTGGGGCATTATAGAAGAGCTTCATCGCAAGGACGAGCACGTTCATGGCATTAAATTCCGCCGTAACTATGGTAAGAGTCCAGCCCTATATTGTGGCTTCAAAGCGGCTAAAGGCGATGTTGTCATTACAATGGATGCAGACCTACAAGACTCTCCTGACGAGATTCCAGGGCTCTTCCGAATGATCACGGAGGATAAGTTTGACCTCGTAAGTGGCTATAAGCAGAAGCGTTACGACCCGTTATCTAAGACCTTGCCTACTAAGCTTTTCAATGCGACGGCACGTAAGATTAGTGGTGTACATAACCTCCATGACTTTAATTGCGGACTAAAGGCTTACCGCCGTGATGTGGTGAAGAACATCGAAGTATATGGTGAGATGCACCGTTACATCCCCTATCTTGCCAAAGAGGCAGGCTTCGATCGTATCGGAGAAAAGGTGGTTCACCACCAGGCACGTAAGTATGGTAAGTCTAAGTTCGGCATTAATCGATTCTTTAATGGGTATCTCGACTTACTCACCTTATGGTTCTTGACCAACTTTGGAAAGAAGCCTATGCACGTCTTCGGACTGCTTGGTTCCTTCGTATTCTTCATTGGCTTCATTGCACTCATTAGTCTATTTATAGAGAAGACTGTGATGCTCTTCAATGGAGAATATGGTGATTTGCTTTCAAATCACGCCTCTTTCTATATCGCTCTGACCGCTATTCTCTTGGGTACACAACTCTTCCTTGCTGGTTTCATAGGCGATTTAATCAGTCGAAGTAACCCTCGACGCAATGATTACCAGATAGAGAAAGAGATGTAAAAAAACTACTGATGTAATGCAAATGATGATAAATGACAAATATGCGAAGGCTAGCATGACGAGTAAAAAAGGGCTAAGAGTAATGCTCCTAGCCGTTTTCACTTGTTTGACAGCAGGTGTATTCCTCTCTTTGACAAGCTGTTCTGATATTGATTGTGGCGTTCACAATCCCGTAATGGCTAATTATGTCATACAGGGCGACAGCCTTCGTGACACCTTAACCATCAGTGCCCTTCGTGACGGAAAGGCTGATACTATATTGATTAACAGCCTTATTAAGACTTCAAAATTCAGTCTGCCGATGAGCTACGGAGGTGCACAAGACCGCCTGCGGTTCGTCTTAACCAATGCAGCAGGGCAATCTGTCGTTGATACCATCACGATAAGTAAGACTAATATTAGCCACTTTGAAAGTGTCGATTGTGCTCCTGCTTTTTTCCATAAACTTACTGCCGTAAGTACAACGGGACGTGCAGTTAGTCAGATAAACATCAATAATCCCAACGTAGACTACGATGGAACGAAAGAGAATATATACCTTCGTCTTACTCAGCATTAGTCTGTTTCTCCTTCTGCCAAGTGTTGCCCATGCACAACGAAAGCAAAAGGTGCAACCCACAAAGCCTGATACTGTGGCGTTCTTCAGGGGTGTTGCCGTTGGAGTTGACGTCGTCGGTCCCGCAATGAAGGCGCTCTCTTCTTACGGACAATACGAGGCTTTGCTACGAGTAAACCTCCAAGATAAGTATTACCCAGTGCTGGAAATCGGTGTGGGAGAGGCTAATAAGACGGATGATAACACTTCGACACAATTTAAGACACGTGCTCCTTATGGTCGTGTAGGTATCGACTTCAATGTTCTAAAGGACAAGCATGATGCCTATCGTGTGCTGGCAGGAGGACGAGTAGGCTATACATCCTTCAAATATGACGTTTCGGCACCTGCCGTGACGGACCCTATTTGGAGCAACCAAGTGCCTTTTGGTGGTACAGGTGTGCGTTCGCACCTTCTTTGGATAGAGGCTTCTTTCGGTGTAGATGCCAAGATTTGGGGTCCAATACATATGGGTTGGAGCCTGAGATATAAGGTTCGTGCCCATCAGAAGAGCAACGACTTAGGTGATCCATGGTATGTACCAGGCTACGGGCGAGGCGGTTCTTCAACGCTCGGAGCCACATTTAATGTTCTTCTCGAACTATAATCAACCAACTAGCAAATGCTCCATTCAACTCTAAAATGACCCTATTACGATTATGAAGAATAAGAAACTATATTGGCAAATACCCTTTCTTTTGGTGCTGCTCATCGGTTCCATCATTATTGTGAGGTGCCAACATGATATGCCCTATCAGCATAATACGGGCTTTATCTTCGGCACTGTCTATCACATCACGTACCAGAGTGATGAGGACCTGCAGCCTGAAATAGATGCAGAACTTAAACGCGTCAACCAGACCTTCTCAACTTTTGAGCCTTCATCGGTCATCTCGCAGATCAATCAAAACAAACCCGTCAAGATAAATGAGATGTTTGAAGAGGTGTTTACACTCGCTCAACAGGTGTCTAAGGAGACCAATGGTGCATTTGACATCACGGTTGCGCCAATGGTAAACATGTGGGGCTTCGGCTTCAAAACAGGCGTTCATCCATCAAAGGAGAAGATTGATAGCCTGCGACAAATCGTTGGTTTTAATAAGGTGAAACTGGTTGGTAACACCATACGAAAGCAAAACCCACGTATCATGTTGGACTGTTCTGCAATCGCAAAGGGCTATGGCTCCGATTGTGTTGCACGTTTGTTGGAACGAAGGGGAGTAAAGAATTTCATGATAGAGATAGGTGGTGAGATCGTTACTAAGGGCAACAGCGAGAAGAGATTGCCCTGGCATATTGGTGTAACAAAGCCTACTGACGATAGTGTGAACGTCAATCAAGAGTATGAGGCGGTACTGAATGTGACCGACCGAGCTATGGCGACAAGCGGAAACTATCGTAACTTCTATTATAAAGGAGGTAAGAAATACGCGCACACTATCGACCCTAAGACGGGATACCCCGTCCAACACTCTCTCCTTTCGGCTACTGTTCTAGCCAAGAACTGCGCTACTGCGGATGCTTATGCCACCTCCTTCATGGTGATGGGCATAGAGAAAGCCAAGCAGTTACTCGATCGTCACCCTGAGTTGATGGCGTATTTTATCTATTCAGATAGCAAAGGAAAGATGCAAGTATGGTATAGTAAAGGCCTCAGCCCAGCCCAATAAAAGCCTCACCCCCGCCCCCTCTCCGAATGGAGAGGGGAGTGAATAGATAGCAAGGGAATGGTTTGCTCAAGGTTTCCTAACCTTCATTTACAATACTATCTACTCCCCTCTCCATTCGGAGAGGGGTCGGGGGTGGGGCTTGATCGGGACTTGTTTGGGTTTATTTAATTGTTATGTTACAACTTTACAACGACCTTCTCCGCCTCCCACTCTTCCTCGGTATAGGTTCCAGTGAGCTTTCTGAGATTGTTGGGAACACCAAGTTCGGCTTCCACAAGCTGTTGGCTGGACAGTTATTGGCGGCAGAAGGCGACCGATGCACGCAACTCTTCTTTCTCATGGCAGGGTCGTTGAGCGTGGAGAGTCATGCTGATAACCACCGATATAGTATTGTAGAAGAGTTATCAGCACCGGCTGTCATACAACCAGAACACCTCTTCGGACTCATGTCGAGATACTCCCGTACCTTCTCCGCACAGACTGATTGCAGTCTATTGGCACTCAGTAAAGAGGAGATTCTACGCCTCCTTGACTCCTATCTCATCTGTCGCTTGAATTTTCTTAATATCCTTTCCATGCAAGCGCAACGGCAGGGTCGCACTCCATGGAGGCAGAATCCAACGGATATTCGCCAACAGTTCTTTGCTTTCCTGCGCCTTCGTTGCATTACACAAGCTGGTAGGAAAGTATTGAAAATAAAGATGGAAACACTCGGACATGAGCTTCATCAAAGTCGTCTGAACGTCTCTCACATGCTGAATCAGTTGCAGGAAGAAGGACTGATAAGTATTACTCGCAGTTTAATCACTATCCCACAATTAGAATTGTTACGATAGGAAACAAGCCTCTCCAAGCCTTTCTGTAGGAGGAGATGTAGCTTCGTGGGACATAGAAAACGATTATCTGCTTGCCTTTCGTGAGGCACACTCCCCCTTTCAGAGGGTGCAAGTAAGGTTTTCAAAGAAATCATTTCCAATCAAGCAAACGCTTTTTATGAAACAAAGAGAGCCTCCCTTCACTGCAAGGAGAGGCTCTTCTTCATGCAACGAAACGCCTTCTTCAAATGGAAAAGGGCGTTTCGTTCTTTTTGTCTTATTGCTTACTACAAAAGAATTAACGAGGACTTCATCTGCAAGTAAGCCTTTGGCTCTGTGCTTGCGCCTGTCATGATGATGAGAGCGAATTATCTTTTATAAAACTTCTCATACTCCCGTGCTACTTTGATATGGTCATGGTGCTTGCGAACATAGGCGTAACTCTGGTGGCGAAGGGCTGGGATTTGATTGAGATGAGTGACAAGCTGCGTAAGAGCTGACACACAACTCTCATACGAGGGGAGGACATTAATGATTGGGCGGAGCGTTGTCTCGTGCAGAAGAGCATAGTGTTCGGGTTCGCCCCCACCAATACATATAATGCCATGTGCCATCGCTTCAAGTGGATTCATTGATGGAGTATAGCTGTAGAGTTGGTCCATGATAGCATCAGAACCACGCATCGTCCGCACATACTCATCGAAGGGTAAGCCCGTAACAACCTTCAGATTCAATCGACTGGGATAGTCGACTTTCACCTTCTCAGCCGCTCGCAACATGATATCCGTGCCTTTATACACTGACCGGTTACGGCTGATTCCGATAAAGAGATTTAATTGTTTGGGGGATTCAGGGGCTATCTTCGGTTCGTCCCCCACAACGATTGGAAAAGGAATAAAGGTTGTCTTTGTGGGAAAAAACGGCTGATAGCAACACCAGTATTCGTAGAGTCCAGTGATAATACCATCACATTCCGCTGCCATCAGGCGGTTCAAGCGTTCCTTCTCAGTGCCAATCCAATCCTTCCGCTCGCTTACTGCCTCTTCATTCTGGCGCAGTTTCGTACCGAAATTGAAGTCACTATACCGCAAAGGCATCGTCGTGGAACAGGTATGAACCCAATAGTAATCCATGCCGAAAGCCCCCAGAAAGAGTTTTTTATTGTGCTTTTTGAGGTAACGAAAGATGTAGAAAAGGCGTTCGGCACGCAGTTCAAAGAAGATAGGGTTGATGAATTGCACCACATCATAGCCTCTCAAACGTGGTAAAAGAGCGTATATCTTTGCCAAGAGGCGCACTCCTCCCAGTCGTCCCGTTGGTCGGCTCACATCAATGTCACGTGGGTAATTCTTCCAAAAGTCGCCATTTGAGACCACAGTCACTCGATGTCCAAGTGCACGCAAACCCATTGCCAGCGTGTTATGAACATTGCTGTACTCGCCTAAGAGGAGGATTTTCATTATTCTATCAGTGCTTTTTTACCAGTAAAAACTATCTCTTCAGCGTCAAAGCCAACTGCAAGATCTTACGTCCCCAAGCGGTGTTGATGAGTCTTCGGAATAGTTTATAGTTACGCGTGTAGTCCTTTTCTGGCAATGGGAAGAGCCCTTGGTCGGTCAGTCGTAACAATACTTTCTCCAAGTGACCAGCGTCATGAGTGAGGCGAATAACATTATATAGATAGTCCATCGTTAGTTGCGCAATGCGCCGCTCCATAGCTATTCGATCCTTAACAGGCAAGTATTCCACCTTATCCTTCAGTCGGTTGATGATCTTCTCGATGTCAGTTAGACGCTTCAACTTGCTCTTCAAGTCCCGAGAATGGGTGATGGAACCCTCGTGCTGACGATAGTAATAAGCCTTGTTATTGCTTACGTAAAGTTTTTCAATGCGTAACATGAGCTGCGGAGTGAACTCTTCATCCTCATGTACAAAGCCCTTTGGGAATCGTAACTCATGTAGACAGCAACGGCGGAAGAGGTATCCCCAGGCACTAGCGTGTATGTTGTTATGCGTCATATAGTCCGTTCCGCTCACCGGACCAGTCCAGTCTGGACTTGGATTAGCCGTTGGCTTGTCCGAAGGAAAGAACATCACCATGTCTGCATCCTTGTATCTTACGATGTCAAGGCACTGCTCGTAAGGGCTAGTAAGCAGATAGTCGTCAGCATCAACGAACTGAATAAAGTCGCCTTCAGCCAATGTTATGCCTCTATTTCGAGCCTGACTCAACCCTTGATTATCCTGTCTTAGATAATAGATAGTCGATGACAACTCCATGAGTTCAGCAATGGGTGAACGGTCAGAACCATCATCTACGACAATAATCTGGCGTTCCGTCTCAGCGAGCGAGAGCGCAAGAATACTGTTGATACACTCTCGAAGCATCTCAAGAGGCTCATTGTGATAGGTCACGATGAAGCTAACTAGCGGTTTCGTAAGCCCATTTTGTGTATAAATTGATTGAGTTGACATAAGCGTTTAAGCCCTATTAAATGAAGAAACAATAGTTTCATTGTACCCTTATAAGGGAGTACTGGGAGCACAGGAGCAGCCTTCGTTGCCTCATAAACATCCATTTGAATGTTCAAAAGTGACTCATAATAAGCTGCTGTCAACGTCCCCCATTGTGCGAGATGACGCAAGTGAGCCTCCAAAAGATGGGTTAGCTCTTGTCCACCGGCACGTGCCGTAATACCCTGAGGGTTATCTGTGTAATAATAAAGACCCCGTCCCGTCGTCCCTATCACACCCGCTTTTGCGAGTAAGAAAGGCAATGTGTAAGCATCTTCAAACACCTTTCCAACAGGATAGCGAACGCCCTCGAAGAGCCGTCGACGATAGTATTTATTACAGGCGTAAGTATGCTGGTAGCCTCCACCAAGCCAATAGTCTCGAGCCGAGGTGAACGCCTTTTCGGAGAAAGTAAGCAACTTCTCGCATTGCTTATTGCCGTGATGTTGCATCACAGGATACTCCAGTATGTCATATTCTGGGTGCATATCCAGCACTGCAAGTAACGCCTCAATCGTACCCTCTTGGATAAAGTCATCAGAGTCAATGAAGGTCACATACTCCCCTTGCGCATGCTCCAGTCCCGTGTTACGAGCCGCCGATAAGCCTTGATTCGATTGATGAATAAGCGTGCAATTCGCCCGCCCTTGAATCATTCTCGAGGCTATCTTTGCCGAATCATCGGGGCTTCCATCATCAATGATAATCAGTTCCATCCTATCGTCCAACTGCATGAGCACACTCTCCAAACAGCGTTGGATGGTGTCTTCAACACGATAGATTGGAATGATAATAGACAGTAACATGTAATATTATTTGGTGCAAATATAATAAAAAAGAATGGTTTCCGTTCATATAGAAGATGAAAAAAAGCACTAATACCGATGGTTATCTCCATGTCTTGAAGTATATCAGCTTGTTTGGTGGTGTACAAGGACTTAATGTGCTGATAGGCGTTATTCGCAACAAAATCGTGGCTTTGTTGTTAGGTCCGCAAGGTGTTGGTCTTATCTCATTATTCAACTCTTCGATTCGACTAGTTAGTGATTCCACCAACTTCGGCATAGCAATAAGTGCCGTGCGAAACCTCTCCAGCGATTATGACAATGGTGAGGACGAACGTTTACAGGCTGATATTCGCATCGTGCGGTCGTGGAGTTTGCTTACAGCTGTGCTCGGAATGGTGGTCTGCATAGCCTTGAGTCCGTTGTTAAGTCACTATTCCTTCTCGTGGAATGGTTATACCTTCGATTTCATCCTACTCTCTCCTATCATCGCATTGACGGCTATCACAAATGGTGAAATGGCTATTTTAAAAGCCGTCCGACGCCTCCGACAGCTGGCAGAACTATCCGTTTATAACGTTCTCGGCACTTCCTTGCTCACCATCCCATTATATTACTTCTTCGGAGAGCGTGCCATCGTCCCCTCTTTACTGCTTGCTGCTGTGGTGCAAGTGGTGCTCACCCTCAGTGCTTCTTGGCGTCTCTATCCGTTCAAACTGTCCTTTTCACGTTCCGACCTCGGTGCTGGCTTGGGAATGATTCGGCTCGGTGTGGCGTTCGTACTGGCTGGTGTATTGGGTTCAGGAGCCGACTTCATCATCCGAAGTTACCTCAACAACGTAGCCAATACAGCGACTGTCGGCTTCTATAATGCTGCTTATATGATGACAATGGTATATGCAGGAATGATCTTCTCTGCCATGGAAACCGATTATTTCCCACGTCTCTCGGGGGTCAATCAGCTGTCATTTACTTTCCGTCAGACCGTCAATCGCCAGATTGAAGTGACTCTTTTGCTCGTTTCCCCACTGCTTGCTCTCTTCCTTCTGTTGCTTCCGCAGCTCCTTGAAGTGCTCTATTCAGGGCGATTCCTGCCTGCTCTTGGCATGGCACAAGTGCTCGTCTTGGCTATGTATGTGCGTGCCGTGCGCTTGCCGATGGAGTATATTAGTTTGGCAAAGGGCGCCTCTCGTGCCTATCTCATCCTCGAATCGACTTACGATCTATTGTTAGTAGCATTGCTCCTCACGTGTTTCAACAAGTGGGGAATCACTGGTGCGGGTATCGGAATAGCCCTCGCTGGTACGCTCCACCTGCTCATTGTCTATGTTTATATGGCTCGCAAGTATCGTTACCGACTGTCGGCTGATGTCGTGAAACTCGCTGCTTTCCAGTTTACATTGGGTATTCTCACCTTCTTCTGCGTACGTTCTGAACTCTGGCAATGGCGTTGGTGCGTGGCAAGTGGACTTTGCCTTGTGAGTGCGATAGCGTCCGTTCGGGTGTTAAGGAGTAAGACCGACCAGCAGTGGAACAGCCTCCGTAATAAGATAAAAGATAAGTTTATACGCCATGATAAAGGTTAGTGTGATTGTAGCCGTGTATAACACAGCACCTTATTTACGCCAGTGTCTCGACTCATTAATGCGTCAGAGCTTACGAGACATTGAAGTGCTTTGTGTTGACGATGGCTCTTCTGATAGCTCACCCGCCATACTTCGAGCGTATGCCGAGCGTGACGCACGAATCAAACCCACCTTCTTAAAGGAGAATAGGGGCTTAGCGCATGCTCGAAATGTGGCTCTTGCACAAGCCACGGGAGAGTATGTTTGCTTTTTGGATAGTGACGATTGGTTTGCTGATAATGCCCTTGAGAAAGTCTATAAGGCGTTCACGGCTGATATAGACACGGTTCTTTTCCATCTAGTGCTGCACTATGAAGATGGGAAAGAGCAAGATTTTCAAATGCAACCTTTCGATACTTTGTCGGGAGAGGAGGCTTTTAAAGAGAGTTTGACATGGCAGATTCATGGTGTATATGCCATTCGCAACACAATCCATCAAGCCTTTCCTTACGATGAAACACAGAAGACTTACACGGATGAGAATGTAACACATATTCATTACCTAAGGTCTCGGAAGGTGGCACTTTGTAGTGGTACTTACTTCTACCGACAGCGTAGTAGTTCCGTTACTCATCAAGTGAGTGGACAGCGATTCGACTTCCTTTTAGCGAATGAACGTCTACATCAACAACTCTTATCGTTGCGTGTTTCCGATGAAATAATCGCCTTTTATGAAACGAAACGATGGTTGAATCTCGTGGGACTCTACTTGTTTTACTATCGTCATCGCCGTTCGCTCTCTCCAGCCGACCGCCATCTTGGACTTGACATCATGCACCATGTGTGGGCAACAATCAACCTTTCTCTTGTCCGCCCCAGCCTTCTCCGCAAGTTTGGCTACCATCCTTTCCACCGTTCTTGGCTCCTCTTCCGTCTGCAAGAAGAGCTGTATTTCTGGTTGAGAGGAATCATTAAAGGCAATGAATAACCCTCCCGAAGAAAGGAATCGACCTACGGGAGTTCGTTAGAAGAGGTGCGAACGGATTGTAACGAGGTAGTGCCTTGTTAGTTGGAACAGCAAGATAAAAAACGAGGAAACGCTCTTCTCCATTTGAGAAGGGCGTTTCCTTGCATGAAGAAGAGCCTCTCCTTGCAGTGAAGAGAGGCTCTCTTTATTTCAAAAAAGGCGTTTCCTTGCTTCCATTACTCCTCTATCTCCGACAGACTACGCACGAAGTTGCTGAAGAAATTACTAACCGTCTCCACAGGAGCATAGCCCACATAACGCACACTGCGACGCAAGTTACGACGCAAGACAGCCCCATTATTCTGTACGAAACCAGCCGAGTTCTGTTTAAAATGCCACTCTTGAGCTGTGTCTTTAGCCAAGTCGGAAACACTACGAAGCGTCAGTTCGTAGGCTTTCTTATCAATTTTATTAACGAAAGGGAGTTCCTCTTCCTCAAAACCAAAGACTGATATAAGGATGTTCCCTTGTAGTTCTGCCATCGACTGAAGCTGTAGGTTAGCCAGCCAAGAGTCTAGTTTCACAAAGTCCACCTTGTCTCCTCGCACCCTCAAGTACTGTCCGATGGTGATAATCCCACCTAGATTCATTCCCCGATTGAGCATTGTTTCAGAGTTAGAGACGATGAGTTTCAATATATCCAAAGCCTCAACGGAGGTGTCAATACTATGTAATTCGTCATGGATGAGCTTCTTCAATCGCCTATTTAATAGAGAGTTACTAAGGCGAACAGACTTCGGGACTTTCGCTGTTAACGCCTTGTTATCCCCCATCTTGGTCCTCAGTTCGGCAATGATAGCGTCAGGGAGGTTCAGACCCTCATCCATGCTGTGGGCTGCAATACCATTAACAAAGATGGAAGTAACCTTTTGTGCCTCCACCATCTGCATGAGTCTGCGCCATTTGAAAGGCGACATCGGCTCAATACTCGACTGGGTTCCAAAGGCACCAGAGCTTAGAATACGAAAGAAGTTACGCTGTATGACGTCCATAATAAGCGAATAATATTAACATTAAGAATACCTCCTTGGATAACGGAAGAAGATAGATAGCAGAGCAAACACACCTATCAAGAAGGGGTAATAAAGGTAAGGCACAATGCTCACAGGGTTTATCTTTGCCAGTCCAGCAGCCATTAAGAGCTGCGCACCATAGGGTATCAAGCCCTGAACACAGCATGAGAAGGTGTCGAGGATACTTGCTGCTTTGCGCTTATCTACCCCATACTTATCGCCAATCTGCTTCGATATGCCTCCCACAGTGAGGATAGCAACGGTGTTATTTGCCGTACAGATATCAACAAGAGACACCAAGAAGGCTATCGTGAGTTCTGCTCCTCGCTTGCTACTAACGTGCCGTGTGATGATACTAATGATGTAGTCAATGCCACCATTAGCCCTTATCATCTCGAGCAAACCGCCTGCCATCATCGTAATGATGATTAACTCGCCCATACCAGTGATTCCGTTACCCATACTAGAGAACCATCCATAGATGTCGTAGGTGCCATCTGCAATGCCAATAACGCCTGTTAAGATCAAACCAATGGTCAGTACCGCCATCACATTCATACCCAATACGGCGCAGATAAGCACTGCCATGTAAGGTATTATTCGATAATAACTAACCGAAGGTGGGGCTGATAGCGTGTGAACATCCCATCCCATGAAGACATAAGCAGCAAGGATAAGGAAGGCAGCAGGGGCTACGATGAAGAAATTAACACGGAACTTATCAGCCATCTTACACTCTTGTGTACGCGTGGCAACGACTGTTGTATCACTGATAAACGACAAGTTATCACCGAAGAAAGAGCCTCCAACGACCACAGCAACGACAAATGGCATTGAAGAACCCGTCGAACTCGCTACGCCAGCAGCGATTGGTGTAAGCGCAACGATGGTTCCCACACTCGTACCAATGCTTATTGAAATGAAGCAAGAGGCAAGGAATAAGCCTGCAAGGAGCATGTTGCTCGGTAGAACTGACAATGTCATGTTCACCGTGGCATCGATACTTCCCATCTGTTTAGCGGCATTTGCGAATGCTCCCGCTAGTACAAATATCCACAACATCATCATCATGTTATCCGTACTTGCGCCTTTGCTGTATATCTCGATACGCTTATTAAGAGGAAAGCCACCCGACATTATGATAGCAAAGATGCTTGCCACCATAAAGGCAACAGTAATTGGTACCTTATAGAAGTCGCCTGATACAATCGAAGTGACTAGATAAAGTAGGATGAAGACAAGTAGTGGACTGAGTGCAAGAAGTCCTTTTTTATGATTAATCATTCTGTTTTTAATTTAACAAAAAGCTCTCCCTTACAGGTCCCAAGAGCGCAGATAGAAGTCGATGTTCTCCTTTGTTAGGAGGTCAATAGGCATGTAGTTCGTTTGTTCAACCTTCTTCTTCAATACGATGGCACGGAAGAGTGTGTCGATACTAAAGAACCCTTGCTGGTAAGCATGCTGTGCGATGAGGAAAGAGATGCTCCCTGCTCTGAGGCATTCAGCATTCTTATGCACAATATCATAGCCCATGATCTGTACGTCGTGACGCTTAGTTTTGAGCAAGAACTCGCCTACGATGTGCGCTTTCGAGTTCACTGCAAGGCAATGATGCACCTCTGGATGGGCTGTAAAGAACCTCTCTAAGATGCCATCATAGCGTTTCCTCTCTTCGTCAAGCGGTAGATTCACGTCGAGAATGTCCACTTCTGGGAAGTGCTTAGCCATGTAGTTGCGGAAACCAACCTCTCTGTTCTCCTGCTGTCTACTTGCCATCTTGCCGTCTTTCGTTTGTTTCATCAACATAATCGAGCGCTCATTACGTGCCAAGAGCATAAGCATTCGAGCTGCAAAGTGCCCACTCTGAATAGAGTCCTGACCAAAGAAAGCAAGTGGCTGAAGGCTAGGCATATAGGAATCAAGCAGCACAAAGGGGATGTTACGCTCGTGTAACTCGTCAGTAAACAGGCGTGTTCTCTCAAGCGTGGTAGGTACGAGAATAACTCCATCAGGGTTCTTCTTCAAGCATTTCTGATAGGTATCGACAAACGACTGAGGGTTCAGTCGACTGTAATACATGATTTCCAGGTCGATATAAAAGTCTCTTCTTTGCTCGACAGCCTTCATTGCGCCCATCTCAATCTCGTCCCAATAAGCCTCGCTGGCATGCTTTGGAATAAGACAATAAAAGGTATAGCTCTTGTTATGAGCCAGTGCGCTAGCATACATATTAGGCTGGTAATCCATCTCTTTCAGGGCTTTCTCAACTCGCTCAAGAGCCGATTTCGACACGTTCGGACGCTTATGAAGAACGCGGTCCACCGTACCCACACTCACACCAGCACGTTTTGCAATATCCTTGATTCTAATTTTCTCCGCCATAGAGGATGCTAAACAATTTCATTATTCAGTGCAAATTTACGAATAATTGTTGGATTGTGTAGCATGGACAGGGTGCTTTCTTACAATTCAATAAAGACTCTCTAAAAGGAGGAGAGAGCCTCACTTCCATCCCAACTAAAGCCTCACCTCATCCCAACTACAGCCTAACTCCCATCCCAACTAAAGCCTCACCCCCATCCCCTCTCCGAATGGAGAGGGGAGTGAAGACTGTTAGTTGGAAGAGAGAGGATTGTTAAGAGAAATAGAGATAGTTGTATTTTTGAATAAAAGAAGAGCTTTTAGGAATAACATCCCCTCCATCGGAGGGGCTTGGGGAGGCTTTTAGTTAAATAAAAATGGGCGTCAGCTTCTGTGGATTCCCATGTTCCTTTAGGAACTCTGTGTCCCTTTTAGGCTCTGTGCCATCCGTGTATTCCGTGTTAAAAATGCCCCAGCAAAGAATTTATTAATGCCTTTCAACAACAGAACTAATCACATTTTTGAATTGTGAACTTTGTATTTTGAATTAAAGAAAGGTTTTTAGTAGAATGAAAGAAACGCCCTTCTCGATTTGAAGAGGGCGTTTCCTTGCAATAAAAAGGGCGTCTCTTCACATCGAAGAAACGCCCCCTTTGTTTACAAACAATGGTCTTCACGCCCCTCTCCATTCGGAGAGGGGACGGGGGAGAGGCTGTAGAGGGGATGTGGTTAGGCTTTACCTCCCTACTTAAATGTGCGCTTTCCCTCATGAACAACGGGCTTGACGATGATCTCACGTTGCTTAGCTTGTGTGAGAATCTTCGTTGCGACCTGCGCAATATCTTGTTCCGTGAGGGTCTTGAAGATAGGTTCTGAACTAGAGTTATCCGATGGTGACAACTCTTCACCAGTCTCTGCATAGACATTCAGAAGTCCCATCCACAATGAAGGATCAGCTGTATTCGGTTGTGCATTAGCATCTTCCTCTTGTACAGCTAATGGTACCATCGCTGCCTTGAAATCGTCAGCACTAATGCGACCAGCCTTCACATCCTCAATAAACTGATATACTAACGTGAGGACACGATCGATATGCTCCGCTGCAGTAGAGAGGTGAATACTTAGGTTCTCACTTGCTTCTGGCTGCGAATTATAAGTACTTTGCACACCAATCGTATAAGTGAGATGCTCCTTCTCACGCAACACATCGAAGTAACGACGCTCCAACAACGCACGCAATACCTCTAGTGAAGCCTGCTCACGATCGCTTAGTTTCTGTTTATTCGAGTATGAGATTTCAATTTCAGCCATGCCTCCGTCGGTCTCAGTCTCAAAGGTATGCTTGATGACAGGGGCACTCGCTGCAAAATCAAGTGGCGTCACTGACGTTACAGCTGGCTTACCCGAACCCTTGAGCGAAGCGATATATCGTGTGATTAACTCCCTTGCCTTCGCCTCTGGAATATCGCCCATCAGACAATAAGTGAAGCCTGAAGCATCGCCTAAATGCTTTTGGAACTGCTCTGCGAGTTGGTCATATTGCATTGAATGGAAGAACTTTTCATCCTGACGAGGGTTCAATGCGCTCACTGGATAGAGCAACTGACGGATAGAATCCTGCACTGCCTCCATACCACTCAATGGTCGGTTGTCATAGAGATAAACGCTGCGTTGGATGTACTTATCGAATGCTGCCTTTGAAAAGTTCTGTTTCGACAGAACGAGATGGAGGTATCCGAAGAAGTCATCAGCGTTTGCAACAGCTGCAGAACCGCCTATTCCGTCACTGTAATCCTCGAGTGATAGGGATAGATTCAGGTCTTTCCCTTGTAGCCATTGGGCAAGTTGATTGCGGTTATAGTTATATACTCCCGACTGCATTAAGAGCGAGCGCATAGCCGTATAGTTGGCTAGCTCTGTTGCAGGAACAACCGATTTGCCACCGATGGAAGAGCCTGCAAAGAAGAAACGACCCTTTGCTTCAGGTACATACTTATAGATGACTCGTGCGCCATTACTTAGTTTCCACACCTTCGATTGGAGCTTCTTTAATGTCGTCTCACTGGTTATCTTCCCTGGAACGAGATTATAATCAATGAGGTTCGTGATAGGTTTCACGTTAGCAGCCTGCGCCAAATCGTTGTTGGAAGAGGCATTCTTTAGAGCAGTATTAAACTCGTCTTCGGTGATATTCATCTCTTCCTTCGACTTTGAATAAGTAACGAAAGCAAGGTTCTTATCATCGAGTAAGGTCTTCAACCACGCATTGATATCGCTCACCTCAAGCTCTACTAAGGTCTCAAGGTTGCGACTAATCTGTGAACGGAAGTCTTTTACAGGAATGCCATAGAGGTAGTTTTGGCGGAAGAGCATTAAGGCGTTATCAGGAGTTCCTAGTCCCTTTGCCTCCAAGACATCCTTCATTCCGTTGTACATCGCCTCTTTCTCGGCATTAAACTCCGCTTCGGTAAAACCCTTGTCACGAAGGTTAGCACGTACGGCAAGCAACTGCTGCAAAGCAGCTTGCGCCTCCCCCTGATATGGAACCATGTCCCATGCCATTTGAGAATAGTCTCTCACCAATGGAGAAAGGCTCAAATCGGCAGCAATAAACTTCTCTTTATCCGCATTCTTCAGCATTGCGAACCGCTTAGGAGCAAGTGTATTGAAGAACTTAGTGAAGATGAATTGACGGGTGCGAGCCTCTTCCTGCGCATTACCTGGCGTCTCATAGCGTTGGTAAAGACCGAAGGAAGCACTCTTATTCTCGGGGTCGATGAATCGAAGATAGAGTGGCTTGTCATTCACGGGGATGTTCCGAACCTGCGCATCAACGGCTGGTGCGAGCTTATTCGGTAACGTTTTGAAGATCGACTGAATCTTTGCTTCTGTCTTATCAAGGTCGACATCGCCAATAACAGCTATGAATTGGAGGTTAGGACGATACCACTTATCATAGAAAGCCTTTACCTGCTTCTGCTGAAAAGACTGTAAGAAATCAATCGAACCAATAACATTGTGCGTTGCATAACCCGACTGGTTATAAACGACAGGAGCAATGGCATCCGTCAAACGGCGGTTCACTCCAGCACGATGTCGCCACTCTTCAAGGATGATACCACGCTCCTTCTCCACATCTTGTGGCGTGATTTTAATACCATGACACCAGTCACGAAGAATCCACAATACCTTGTCATTGAGTTCGTCGTTAGTGCTTGGTACGTTGTGAATAGCATATCTCGTATCATCAACACCCGTAAAGGCTTCGAAGTCATTGAGGTTATTCTTGCGGAGAAAAGACATCACTCCAGTAGGGAAATGATCGGTTGTGTTGAAGGCTAAATGCTCCAAGACGTGAGCCAACCCCATCTCATCTTTATTCTCCATGATGGCTCCCACGTTTTGATAAAGATAATATTGAGCATCGCCACTTGCCGACCCGTCATTATATATATAATAGGTAAGCCCATTCGGTAAAGAGCCTTTCCTCAAGCCCTTCATCTGCGCATGTGCAGGCGAAGAGAGTAAAAACAGAAAACTCACGAGTAGGCACATTGGCACACTCGTGAGGTTCTTTATGATGTTTCTAAACATATACATTCTTATTTTTCAAGTAGTTCGAGGGTAGAGAGCTTATGCTTAATTGCACTTTGCAACATCGCTTGTGGCATCTCCATATTCTGTAGTGTGAGGGTCTCAGCAAAGGCTTGGTTGTAATACTCGCGAGCCTTCGCATAGTTCTTCAACTCACGATATGAGTCGCCAATCATTACCATGTAATTGACGCGATCCATAACTGCATTCTCCTTTTCGAGGGCTTTCTCTGACCACTGAATAGCTACTTCATGGTGCTTAGGTTTCAACACCTTGCCTGCAGCCATGTATAGATTCTGGGCAGCCTTACCATAGTCAGCAGCTTGAACATTGCCCTTCATCTTGTCAAAGTAAGTCTGCATAGCCTTGATATAACCATCGACATCCTTGTTCTTATATAGGTTGAAGAGGGCATCATTGTAGAGTTTTGTCTTGTCATAAGGTGTGATACCCGTCAAGCCAATTACACTGTAAGCCTTAGCATACTTGCCTTTTACATTCTCAACATAGTCCTTGTACTTAGCATTACCATCCTTTGCTAAGTCTTCAGCAAAGCCATCATTCGCCTCAACGATATAGTAGGCAGGAGCCTTACCAACCGCTTTTGTCCAATCATCGAGATGGTCATTGATGAGGTCAACTATGTATTGCTTGTGTTCCTTATCATCGTCTCCCTCAAGTGCAAGAATAATCTTGTAATCATTCTCATTGATAAGTTTTAAAGGTGCTTTAGCGGTGATGTAGCTCTTATATAACTTCTGCAAACGGGTAACCCACTTGTCGGCTTCCATTCCTTCTTGCGCTTGTAAGAAGGAAGGAGCTTTGAGAAGGAGTTGCTGCTGGACGTCGAGATCATTGTTATCTGCCTTATATTTCTCATAAAGAGCTTCAAAGCTCATACTCTGACCAGCGGCTATCTTCGCTGCTTCCAATAGCTCATCTTTATTCATTGCACCCGTATTCACTGATATAGCTTTCCCATCAGGTGAGATGAAAGCAACCGTTGGGTAAGCAACGACCTTATAGTTCTTTGCGATGTTGACATTGTCTCCCTTCTCTGCATCCAGCTGTATGCTAACGAAGTGTTCATTGAAGAACTTACCCACTTCCTCTTGTGTGAATACAGTCTTAGCCATCTTCTTACAAGGTACACACCACACTGCATAAAAGTCGACAAAGAGCACTTTATTCTCTTGCTTTGCCTTTACAAGAGCTTCATTGAAGGTTCCTTGAAAGAACTGAATACCCGTTGTACCCTCCTGCGCAAAGCTTTGCAGGGTGAAAGCAATCAGTGCTACTAGCACTAAGAAATATCTTTTTATTCTCATAATCTATGGTATTTTTAAACTATACAATTATATGTCTACGATTAATCGACAGCTAACTCATCATCCGTCACAACGACTGTGAAGATGTTTTCTAACAATGCTTCGTGATCCTCGTTATAGACCTTCAAGGTGAGATGATAGCGCCCATTGGTCAACTGTTGAGTTGCTTTTAAAGAGACTATGACCTTTCCGCCCACAACAGAAATCTCTCCCTCCTTATATAACTTCATAAAGAGTTCGCCTGCTGCAGGCGTATCTGCCTTCACACTGGCTAGCTCGAAGTTAACAGGATTGGTACCTGCAACACCCTGAATACTCGTTGATACGAAGGGTTGTTGCTCTATATATCGATCAGAGGTAGGGTCGATATTATGGAAAACATTGATGAAGTCTGGTGCAAAAGAAGCCCCCGCAGTACGGAGATAACCCACTTTCATCTTGCTGCATGATGCCATAAAGCCTACAGCAAGTAAGGTTAGACATACTAACACTATACTATTTTTTATTCTTTTCATACCTTAAAAGTCTGTTAAACTAAAGTTATATTCAAGTGAATGAACCACTCCGGTTTGGGTTTCTATATTACAAGAAGCAACGCGAGTGGTCTTTGTTGTGGTGCGAGAAACCAAATAGATCTGCAATGGACCAGCGTTTGGTACACCATCGTAAGACTCACGGAAGGTATAAATCCATAGTTTCTCACCTGATGCCATAGTGAATGTTTCACCACCTTTACCTATTGGGCTAGAGGGGTCAGAAGACTTAGTACCAGTCTTAAAGTCGTCGAGCATTATGCGTTTGTGTGGTAAGACGCAATTCAATATAAACTTCTTACAATCACTAACAGGCATCTCTGATACGCTTGTCATACCATTCTTATAGAGGTAACGACGAATGCTATGACTCGTTGGACCAAAGAAGGTGAAGTCCTTACCATACTGACTTGTACCCTGGAAGAGCCCTACAAGCTGTGCACGCTCTGCCATTTCGCATAACATACTCCAGTTGTAAGAATCGGTTTTGAAGTAGTCCCACATGGTAGTCTCATGCTTACCATTAGCAAGACCAGTATCATCAAAATTGTAGTCGGTACAGCTTGACATCATTCCTAACGTCAAGCAGAGTACCACAATATAAATTATCTTTTTCATTATTCAACCTTTTTAGAGTTCGTAATAGAACCTATTTACTTATAAGCCTGCCAATAAGGTTTCTGTCTCAACTTGTTGTTTATGATGTGACCATCCTTATCTTGCCATGAATCAGCAGGTAATGGCAAGAAGAGAGCACCACCCTGAATGTCCTGATTGGTCAATAGTTTGAACTTACCATTGAGCTCTTCTTTGACATAACCATTGCGTATAATATCTGCATAACGAGCATCATTCTCACCTATAAACTCTTTCTCTCTCTCAAGGAAGATAGCCTTCTTCAAGCCTTCTGTATCATAGGTTGAAGGATAGAGAAGAGCACCTGCACGAGCACGAATAACATTCAGATCGGCAATAGCATGCGCCTCATCACCTAACTTCTGATAGCATTCTGCACGCAAGAGATATAAGTCTGCCAAACGCCAATAGACGTAGTCTGCATCAATGGTACGGTAGCTGTAACCACTTGGCGAGAACTGGTCAGGATCCATGATAGCCTTGCGGAACTTGTACATAATGGCATATTCCTGTCCGTCAACCTCATGGCTTGTATCCCATTCATAGAAGAATGCGTGCAAACGCTTATCTGTTGCATCAGGGAAGAGAGCCTCAACAGTAGACTTATAAAGCTGACATGGCGTCTCTGATGGTAGGTCGGCTAAGGTTAAATCACCCCTCACTGGCCAACTAACAAAGTTACGTGCTATCTCATTAGGAGAGGCTACATTCTCTGAACGAGTCTTATCGAAATAGAGGCTAAAGATGGCTTCTGGGTTCGGACTCTTCTCATTGGAAAGATACTCACAAAGCTCCTCTGGCGTACTACACAAGCGATAAACACCATCCTTGCCAGCTATGACATCGGAAGCATACTTGATGGCATTCTGATAGTCAGCCTGTGCATCGTTATTGAGGTGATAAAGCCCCGTTATACTTCCTCTCCAGGCATAAATCTGTGCTAATAAAGTTGCTGCAGTACCCTTTGAAGCTGTCTGACGCTCGGTGATAGCCACTCCGTTGATATCAGTTAACTTATCCCATGTTGGCAAAAGGTCTAATGCTTTCTTCGCATGAATAATTGCTGTGTTGAGAACATCAGCCTGTGAAGACTGGTCATAAGCCTTAATAACAGAAGAGTTCTCTGTTATAATGGCATCCCCATAACGCTGTGCAAGAAGGAAATAAGCCAGTCCCAATGCAAACTCGGCTTGTCCCTTGTGATAGTTTGCACGCTCTTCTGTGAGGTCCTTTGTACGATGGATATTATCTAACAATAGGTTTGATTCAAAGATAAGATCGTACAATCCCTTCCAAGAATAGTCGTTTGAAAGAACCGTACGAGGGTTCCATTCGCGCAACTGAGTGTTCGACTGCACATTATCTGCTAGAACTCCAGCCATTGACAAAACGAAGTTGCTGCCAATAGTTGAGTTGATATAATATTGTATGGAGGTCGTTGTTGCATTCAACTCTTTCTCTGTGTTGAAAGAGTTTCGGTATGTCATACTATTCTCTGGCTCAATATCAAGATTACATGAAGAGAGCAGCGAACATACAAGAACAGACCCTAATATGATTTTACGCATCGTCTTTAGAATTTTAAATTAACACCCAAAGTAATCTTTCTATTCAATGGATATTCACGTCCATCATCCTTTCCTGTATAAGGATCTATCACTTCAGGATCTACTCCCGAATAGTTAGTTAGGAGGAAGAGATTCTCTCCGCTGAGGTAGAGATTAGCCTCTTTTATAAAGGTCTTCTTCAACCAGTTCTGTGGGAACTTATACCCCAACACGAGTTGCTTTAGGCGTAAGAAGCTGATTGTCTCTATGTTTGAATCAACGTTACCATCAAATTGTCCGATGTAATCCTTGTCTGCGAACTCCAAAGAAGGATATTTCGCATTACGGTTGTTGGTGGTCCAGAAGTCGTGAATATTAAACTTATTCATGACAACGCCAAACTCCTTTGTGAAACTAAAGGCACTGTTCTTGACCATATTCATCACCTTACGACCGAGGGTGTAACTGAAGAGTAAGTCGAGACTAAAGCCGTTCCATTCCAAGTGACTATTGATACCACCATAAGCAGCAGGGAGTGTACTACCTGCATAATAGAGGTCTTTATCATCGATAACACCATCATAGTTCTGGTCTTTAATCTTTCTTCCACCTACACGCAAAGGGTTATTTGCTGATTGGAAATACAATGGCATCAACTTACCTGAGGCGTTACGATACATTGGAATATCCTCTTCACGCTGTACAATTCCCTCATCCTTATAAGTATAAATACCATAGACTGGACGACCAAGAACCTTATCGTTCAAGTCTTCTCCATTATAGGTTTTACGCAACATATTGCGGTTGTGTGAGAGATTGAAGCCCACTGTCCAGTTCCACTTCTTATTGCGGATAATATCATAAGAGGCTTCAAACTCAATTCCCTCATTAGAGATTGCAGAGGCATTATCCCACATACGAGATGCAAGGAAGACGTTACCAGGGAGGTAAGACTGCATCAAGAGTTTGCTAGAATACTTATAATAATAATCGAGCTTGAGCTTCAAACGATAGTCTAACATCTGAAGATCGAGACCAAGGTCATACTGATCACTCTCCTCCCAAGTCAACTTTGGATTCGCCATGTCTTGTGGTATCAATCCGAGAGAACCATTAAAGACGTTACTTTCTGACATAATACCTAAGGCTAAGTAAGGCTCTTGGAACTTCTGTCCAGACTTACCCCATGAGGCGCGAACCTTACCGAAGCTCAACCACCAAAGCTTCTTCATGAAGGCTTCCTCACTGAATGCCCAGCCTAGACCCACTGATGGGAATGTACCCCAACGAACGTCCTTTCCAAACACACTTGATCCATCAGAACGAATAGACAATTCTGCCATGTAACGTTTCTTATAGCTATAGGCTGCACGCCCTAAGAAGCTGACCATGGATTGTTCCTGCTTATCGGTTCCGAAGCTCTGAGCGGCTCTTATCGTTCCATTATCATTGAAGAGTGAAGGCCAGCCTTCGCCTGCATACTTAATAGAATTGGTTGGACCACCCTTTGCAGTACCATTCAAATTCTGCAAAAGTTCGTGGTTATAGGTCATACCTGCCATCAACTCCAACTTCTGATCATGTGGGAGAAGGAGATTGTAGGTCAATATATTCTCTGTCTGGATATTGGTCATCGCAATGTTTGCAGCTTGTATCGCTGACTTGAGGTCATAGGTCAGATAATCTGGCGTAAAGCTGTAGACACGTGTGAAATAATGGTCGAGAGAATAAGTTGAAGAGAACTTCAAATTCTTAAGAATATTGTAATTGAAACCTAAACTCAATCGAATATTATAGTTAGAATTCAATTTGTCAATATCACGTAATTGCCTTAATGCAACACGCTCTGCCGTACTTCCCTTACCTGGCAACAATGTGGATGTGCGCTTCGGATCGAAGGTCAATCCTTGAACACGACCCGCATCGGAGCCTGTCTGTTGCGTGGCATAAGAGAGATTAATACGTGTGAAGGCACTCAACTTGGTGGAGAGATTGAAGTCAAGATTACTCAACAAGCTATAACGACGGAAGTTGGAACTAATCATGATACCCGTTTCGTCATATACACCACCATTCACCATATAACGAAGATTATCGGTTCCACCTGCCAACTGAAGGTCGGCTTTGGTCACACGACCTAAACGGAAGGCATATTTCCACCAGTTTGTTCTATTATTATAAAAGGTGTTCAATGAGTCTTGTGCTATAGCTGGTAAATTGCGATCGCTATTAAGCACCTGACCATTGCGCCATAAGTAGTCATACGAACCATCGTATTCTGCATCCCAACCATAGGAGTCTTTGTAAGATCCAGGATTAATCAGTCGGTCGGTTGTATAGTCATAATGAGACGTACGTTGGTTCTTCGCCAATAGCAAAGCAATATCACGCTCTCCCTTACCAAGTGTCTGTAATGGTGTGCGTGGTAACCAAGAAAGCGACTGAGAAACATTCACGCTTACCTCTGTACGCCCTGACTTTCCTTTCTTTGTTGTAATCAGAATCACACCATTACCAGCACGCGAACCATAGAGCGAAGCCGAGGCTGCATCCTTCAATACCTGTACGGACTCGATACTTGAGGGGTCGAGAGCTGACAAAGGATTGATACCACCCGTATTCGCATTACCTGTACTATTGACAGGAACACCATCAATAACGAATAACGGACTGCCATCATTCACTCCTTGCTGATTCAAAGAACTAAAGCCACGAATCGTGATTCGAGAGCCACCACCGCCTGGCGAACCTGAAAGATTGGTAACATCTACACCCGCCATACGACCTTGCAAAAGATTCTCAAGGCTCGCTGTAGGAGCTTTCTGCAAGTCTTCCACCTTCACAGAGGTTATCGCGCCCACTTGCTCACGTGTGTTTCGCTTACCATAAGCAACCACTGTCACCTCGCCCATCGTATAAGCCGAAGAAGGCAAAACAACATTCATTGGTTTTCCAGCGTGATACTTCAAGTTCTTACTCTCATATCCCACACTGGAGAAGCTAATCATGCCCTCCTCCTTTTCTACAGGCATTGAGAAATTGCCATCAATATCGGCAATAACGCCCTGCGACGTTCCTTTAATCTGTACAGTGGCGAATGGAATCCCCGCCCCATCCTTGTCTTTCACCGTACCACTCAACGTGAACTGACCCTGAGTGGCGTTCTTCATCTTAAAGACATTGATGTCCTTCTCACTCACATTATAAGTGAAAGGAGTGTGGGAAAGCAAACTTTGAACGGCTCCCAACTCATCAACCTCATCAAAAGAAATGGTCAATAGCAATGAGTCGTTCCGTACATCATCCGTGTAATTAATCTTATAATCGCCCTTCGTAGCGATAAAGTCTAAGATTTCTGCTACCCCTTTATCCTTAAAAGAAATAGAAAACTTCTTCCCAACCACCTGTGAGAAGGCTGGAGAAGTCCACGAAATCATCAAGAAGAAGGTAGCAAGGAATAGCAAAGAAGGCAATTTCTTCCGTATTCCTGACATGTGTTGGTGATACTTCATTGAATAGTTTTATTGTTTTACTAAGTTTATGATATCAAAATCAGGTAAGGCCGAATACTTTACTTCAATATAAAATAATAACTCCAGTCTGCCTACTTATCATCGTTTGAAAAAACCTTTAGAAAGATTCCAAAACAAATGACTTGCAAATATAAACATATATTTTCACTTAACAAGAAAATCTATGCAGTTTTTTTCCAATTATAACCTTCTAAATCAGAGAAAAGAACTAACTGAAACTAAAATAACAAATTACAAGTGGGCTGTTAGGGACTAACAAAAGGATGATTTTTACCTCATTGAATTGCACAAAGCCCATAGCTTTTTATGCAAAATATACTTTACAATCTGTTTTTTCATTCTAGACTTACAACAAGAAGAATATAACGAAAAATCGAGAAGATTACTAGCTTTTTATGAAAAAGTACTATCGTTTTTGTGAAAACGTACCTCCGTTTTGGGTAAAACGTACCTCCGTTTTGGGCAAAACATACCTCCGTTTCAAGTAAAAAGCACCTACTTTTAGACTAAAAACAAGCTCCTTTTGACGGAATTAGCACACAAATCTCTCCTGAAAGATAGCATCCTTACATGCAACTCATTATTTATCAACACCTTACGCCAACCATCATTTCCTTCTCCATAATTCGCCTATTTACAGAGAAGGGCATTGCTTGCTGAAAAAAACGCAAATACAAGCCCCTCAATTAGCAGTATTTTATTACAAAACATCTCCTCTCATTTCCACTTTCTGCAAATAATTCTTAAGTCATATCAGCCCCTGATGAATAGGAAACAAACCCAAGCAACGAGACACAATATGCCTATTTCGCAGGCTTATCTAGGTAAAGCAACAACACATCTACCCGTTCGATTAATTGACAATGAAGGACAAGAAGAAACTTTCGCATAGCGTTTGAGCACCTCTGGTTATCCAACTTCCATGATTAGAAGTAATGCTCCTAACTGGACAAATATATTTACTTGGTAAACAGGAAGAGCTTTCTGGAGGAATTTATTATAAATAAAGAACAAAACAGAAGAAACTATTAATGTAAAGGAACAATCTTTATGTTAAACATATCTAAAATGACTTTCAAATCAAAATTTGTGTTTATATTTGTTTCAGAATATAACTAAAGAAGAAGAAAAGACTTACTAATAATTATATCCACAACAGAACTCAAACATACATTAAATGGTATCTAAGTTTTCTAAACATATCATATTACAATAGTCCGTTAAATATTATGCTGCATCATCAGCGAAACTAAATATATCATTTATCCTTTCTTTATTTAATGGCGTGTTCGGGTTTTTCTCGAACACGTCAATAATTCGTTGCGCATAATAGGCATTGTTCATCTTCGCTTTAAGGCGACCGATGGACGTACCAAGTTCCTTGCATATAATCTTCGCCACATTGAGTGCTGTGAATGAAGAGTTAAAAGCAAATTCAAGTTTTTTCTTGTCGCGTGCCTGACAATCGGTAAGACCTAGGAACTGCTTTGCGTCGCGAAAGCAAAACTCCTCTTGGAAACGTGTGGTGTAGTACTGAAATGCGTTTTGTAAAGTCTATTTACCGTAGCTTTCAATCATTACACCCAGCTTTTTAAACCCAAATCAATTGTAAGACCACTAATCACACAATTGATGTTGCTTACATTTCATCCAGTTCATCTTTTGTTGGCTTGTCGGCATCTTGCCTATGATATTGTTTGAGCGTAGTGCACTACATTTTCAATAACAACATCGGCAATGTGTCCAGCAATACACAAAATCAAAACAACTCTACCCACTGTTTTTGGTAAAAAAGACATAATACCTAGTACGAAAACTTCACCCCAAGAAACAAACTGCGGGGTTGAGTAGGTCCGTAAACATAGTCGGAGGCACGCGAAGCCCCTTTATCCAAATCCTTTTGGTAAGCATCGAGCATGTTTTGCACCCCCGCACTAGCCTCCAATTTCACCTGCTTAGTTATGTAGAAATTATAGGCAAGCTTCAGGTTAAGCGTGAGAAACGCGGGAGTGTGCTCAATGATAGCAAAGTCGTTGGTGCGCTCGCTCCCCCCTTTGGGGTGGCCAACATACATTCTACCCGTGTAAACGCCCGATAACGATAGGGCAAAATCGATGGTGGGATGCACAGTGAGGGTGAAATATCCGTAGGTGTTGGGCGTTCGCAGCAGACGTTTAGTGGTTTTAAACTCGGGAGCAGCATCGTCGTCCCATTCTTCGGGCGTGCGATAACGGCTGCTTTGCCAAGTAAAACCAGCTTGCAATTGCGCCCACGACGAGAGCGAAGCCTTGCCCTCGAGGTTAATTCCATACACCGTTGCACCGTTAGAATTGAAGCGTTCTTCAACACGTGCGCCATCAATAATCACATTATCAGCCAGTTTGCGTGTAGCAAACATGTTGTTAAGGCGTGTGTAAAAGCCCTCAATAAGAACGTTGGTTTGTACTGTTCCAAAACTTTTATAGAGGTCGGCCGATGCACTAAAGCTGTGCGAACGTTCCTCTTTCAAATCCTTAGCCAACGCAATTTTCACACGGTCGCCATCAGCAATACGCGTATGAAGGTCTTCATCAAAAGCCTGTGGGGCTCTAAATCCGCCAGCGTAAGTAAGTCGGAAATTGGTGTTGGGCGTGGGATTGTAGCGCAGATTAACGCGCGGACTAAAGATAAGATGCGAGATAAGGTTGTGTTTGTCTAGTCGTCCGCCCAGAAGCAAGCCCCAATGGTTGTTTTTCCATTCGTTTTGAGCAAAGAAGCTACCAATATTCACGCGCTGTTCCATCAGGCTGTTGTAGCCCAGCGAGTGGTCTTTAATGCGGTCGTAGCTATATTCGGCCCCCACAACAAGACTCGAAGGCATGAACCACAGACGGTCGAAATTGTGCACATATTGCGCACCAGCTATGTAATTGATGTTATGCGTAAGGTTATAGGCTCGTTGTGCTTTGTCGTAGGCTTGCGCATCGGCCAGCATTTGTTGTTGGTTGGCGGGCAGCGTGGCGGCATCGTCTTCGCTCATATCGAGGTTAAGTCCCAGTTTATAGGCTTCGTTCAAGGCCTTAAGTCCATCGGCAGCGGTGGCCAGTTCGCCCAGTCCTCCGTAATAACTCTTACGGTCAACGTTTTGAAACGAGGCATAAGCACTGAAATGTCCCTTACCATTAAGGCTAAAGAGGTCGTAGCCCAAACTTCCGCCGTTGATGGTATGTTCGATTTGTTCGGCAATATTGGCCTCGTGAGCAGGCAAGTAAAGTTTGTTTCCGCCACGTCTATACTCCTTCAAGCCGTGGTATTTAAGGGTTATTTTGGAGTAATCGGTGAGTCGGAAGAAAGAGCTAAGCCCCACAGTTTTATTATCTAGCGTGGGAAGGTCGGTGTAACCATCGCCATCGCGGTCGTAAGCAGCGCGGTGTCGGCTTTGTCCATAGAGATAAAACCCAGCTCTATTATTGGTTGTAACAACCGATAGGTTGCCCGTGGTGTTGTTGTCGAAAGCAGTAGAGCCATTTGTTGCGCCTGTGATGGTGTGCGCCACATCGGCCGAATTTTCGCTAGGTTCTTTGGTAATGATATTGATGGTGCCACCAATGGCCGAAGCACCGAAGAGCGCCGAGCCACCACCGCGAACAATTTCAACACGTTGCACCATGTTAGAGGGTATCTGTTCGAGTCCATAAACACCTTGAAGGGCCGTGAAAACGGGTCGCGAGTCGATTAATATTTGCGAATAATGACCATCAAGCCCATTGATGCGCACCTGCGAGAATCCGCAATTGGTGCAATTATCTTCGGTTCGCACGCCCGGTTGGAAGTTTAAACCCTGCACCAAGGTTGTAGAATGGGTAGACTCGAGCAACTTCGTGTCCAGAACATTCACAACCACAGGCGACTCACGTCTAAGTGTTTGACTACGATTGGCCGACACAACAACCTCGTCGAGCGCAATTTCGTCGGGTTTGAGCATCACATTCAGCTCATGGGTAATATTTTTTTGCGTTGTCACCTCGTGTTTGTAAGCCCTATAACCAGACGAGCGCACTTCCACAATCACCTTTCCCACAGGCAGATTTCGCAGCATAAAATGGCCATCGGCATCGGTGGTGGTAGTGATAACTGTACCCAAAACCAGCACGCTCGCGTGCGAAAGAGGATGTTGTGTTTTACTATCCACTACGCGTCCCTTAATGTTGGCTTCGGTATTAACTTTCACTTCGTTCTCGTGCCTTGCGTAAGTGGGCAGCGAAAGAACGAACGTAGCGGCGAAAACAAACGCCGATTTACATAAAATCTGTTTTACGGTTCTTTTCTTTATCATTTTAAATTGTTTTAAATTCAGGCATGTTCTGTAAATCTTTGATATAGTCACAGCACGCCCCATAGGGCTTTTTGTGACCTTATCAATGATTCTAGAGCTCGCCTTTGATTTGTTAATGCAAAGGTAGGATGTTGTAAGGAATAGTGCAATACCTAGAAGTAGGGAAAAAGCCTCACCCCTCTGCCCCTCTCCAAAGGGGAGCTACTCTTTCTACACATCTTTTTTAAGACTTGTATAGAAGCAATAGTCCGTTAAATATTATGCTGCATCATCAGCGAAACTAAATATATCATTAACACTTTCTTTATTTAATGGCGTGTTCGGGTTCTTCTCGAACACGTCAATAATTCGTTTGGCATAGTATGCATTGATCATCTTCGCTTTAAGGCGACCGATGGACGTACCAAGTTCCTTGCACATAATTTTCGCCACATTGAGTGCTGTGAATGAAGAGTTAAAAGCAAATTCAAGTTTTTTCTTGTCGCGTGCCTGACAATCTGTAAGGCCGAGGAACTGCTTTGCGTCGCGAAAGCAAAACTCCTCTTGGAAACGTGTGGCGTAGTACTCCACCACATCGCGTCCGTCCATACTCTCATCCGTACAGAAATACAAGCGCCGACTGCCATTAGGTAACTCGTGGATGACAAGTGACACGACCCTATGCAAGGACTTGCACCATGCCTTTAGCGCATAGGCTTTGCCTTCGGTCTCTCCTAAATCAAGCTCATTGACTTTGGATATGTCGATGTTCCTTACGTCAATCTTATCACCTTTGACACGAGGACGGCCAGGCTTTCCTGTAGGTTCCCCGTCCCACGTGTAGAACAAGGCTGCGTCATGACGCAAGCGGCTCACAACATGGAAGCCCATCTTCATTACCTTGTCGATGAAAGGTCTTTTGGAGAAGGCTGAGTCGGCGACAAGAACCTTGCTAATACGCTGTAAGGCTACCTTGTCGTCCTCCAATACTTTGGCATACCAGTCGTATAGGCTCATCTCTTTTTTCTCCTCGCCTTTTTCCAATGTGGTCTGCACAGCCTTCAGCATCATACACTCATGCAAGTCCACGTCTATCACACCGATGCCGAGATATTATTAACTTCTAAATAAATTATCAATTATGAAAAAATTATTTTATGCAGCTACCTTAACACTCCTATTTGCAACGGCTACTCCACTCTATGCAGCCATACCAGGTACCAATGAAGTGCAAGAAGTACTTAGGGATAATTCTGGAGAGATAACGAGAGAAACGTATTATATAGGCAAACAGAAAGTAACAATTATAATGCATCGTGTGAAAACAAGAAGAATTTCTGGAATTGATGATGTTGAGTCTGTTTATGAAAGATCCTCATGGAATGGTTATTTCTACTACAGGCAAGGAGGAAAGAGAATCAAATACACTGTTAGAATGGAATCTTTTATGCACGGATCTAGAGCCACCTCCGCAGGTGATATATATCTTAATGGGAAAAAAGTAGGAGAGTTTGGAGACTCATTTATGTCTCCAGATCACCCCGAGAATAGTTGTTGGCTGATTTTACATGGTAAGAAATATAAACAGCCAAAGCAATAAATATCAACTAACTACATATTGAATGTAAGCGTTTATTTCTATTTGCTGTCATTCCTTTCACTAACTATCGGTTTATAATCCACTAAGAACAAAGGATGTATACAAAGTGTTAAGAATGACAGCAACATAAATAAGTCTAGGTTTTTAAGGTGCAAATATACTCCTTGAATAACCTAAAGAAACAGGGAAGCCATAGAGTGTTTACTGATAAAAGGATGTGCCACAGATAAGTAATAATTATCCTTATCTGACGAAAGAATCATAATTTCCACCACGAAGTAACATTGGGAAGTGTCGTCGATAAGCATAAAGAGGATAGCTGTCAGCCTCATCCGAAGCAGTAAAATCATACTGATGAGTGACTTGATATTGCGCAGTTGAATTGCATTCTTCTACATCCAAGTTCATTAAACAGGGCTGACCAAAAGACATTGCGATGAGTATATTGTAATAGTACTTATACCCTTGTCCTACCATATAGATTAATTCTAATCCTTCTTCTCCTGCTCTTAAATCTTCAAAACCGAACGAGTCTTCACAATCGGTGTTACGGATAACATTAGCATATACCCATTTCTTCCCTTTGTATTCAATGATAAGTAGGCGATCAGTATAGACTGAATCTGTATTACTATCAGCACCTGCTATCATGGTGACTGGTGACAATATCGCAGCAGACATCCCCTGGAATGTAGCTTCCGAACACTTCACATAAAAGTTAGAAATCGTAAAACCTCTCCATTGATAATACCCCTTGTTGTCTTTGGGGACGGAGATTCTTAGCTGTATGGTATCGTTCTGAAAGTTCATAAGATGTTGAATAGGTTTATTCAAATAATTAGCAACGGTGTCAGCAGTCATATCATAACCATCTTCATCTAATGTATTATGTGACATTCCATTACTAATTGCAATCGTATCGGGCTGGAATACTAATGCCAGGCAGTTATTTGCTAGCATCAAAAGGAATATTAATAGCTTATATTTCATTTCTATTTGATATTTAGTGTACCACTATCTCTGTGCCAAAGATATTAAAAAATCTAATAAAACAAGCATTCACATCTCTTTTTTCCACCGATGTTCTCCTTTTAAAATATGGTGATAAGGATGACTCTCTAAAATCTCAATACACAAAAGTGGGATATTATTGTTATTCAACACAAATATATTATCATTGCAAATGACGTCACTAATTATCGTCTAATCATCTCCTAAGAACAAAGGATTTATGCGAAGTGTTAAGAATGACAGCAATATAAAACAGAAATAAATATAGGTTTTTAAGGTACCAAATAACCTTGACTCTACTCTTAAGAACTGGAATCCTGCCTTCTCGTTGATAGCAATCTTACATCTACAATAGCCCAAAAATGATAACAACTTTTTTATTCTATACTTATTAGTTTACATAAAAAACATCAAGACAAAAGTTATCATTAGGACGTAAAAAAATCTTTTGAAGTACTTTTATTCAAGTAAAGCGACCTTATTGGTGGTATCATTGTAAGAAAAGGTTACTTTCTTTTTTTATACAAGCAAGCAGTTATCCGAATATAACTAACAGATAATCAGTAGTTTTAATTTTGTATTAGTTGGATATTGTTTATAATATTATTTTTTAACTCTCACGGCTAATTGGAATGTTCTATATTTGTAAACGAAAAGTTTATACTGAGTATTTATAACTCTCTTGTTAAAGACAAAATTTAGTGAAAGTATGAAAAAGAAATTGATGTTAGCATTAACACTTTTGCTTACAGGAACCCTCATGATGCATGCAAGCTATGCAGATGAAGTTACTGTACCTGGTGCAAATGCCAATGGACGTGTAGGTGCATTAATGCCTTACACACGTTACGATTCTGAGACGGCAAGGCTTGGAGGCGGAGCAACTCTTGTTAAATCCACAAACTGGAAACGCATGGATATTGCAACGCAGGCTTCTAAGCAGTCATATATAGAATTGCCTTCAAATGGTTCGTATGCTGAATGGACGATGAAGACTTCTGCCAATGGTGTTACACTGCGTTTCACATTGCCTGATACATCAAATGGTATGGGGCAAAATGGTTCATTAGATGTTTATATCAATGATAAGAAAGTGCAGACGGTTGACCTTACTTCTTATTATATGTGGCAATATTTCTCTGGTGGTCATCCTTCTGATTCAAATGATGGTGGTCCTGGATGTTTCGCCTTTGATGAGACTCACTTCCTTTTGAATAAGCCTTTACACCCTAATGACCGTATTCGTATTCAGAGTTCTGGTGCAAAAGGATTGAAATATGGTGTCGACTTCATCGAAACGGAGATTGTTCCAGAGGAGATCGAACGCCCAGCAGGTGCAATTAGTGTCACCGATTCTAAATATAAACAATATGTTCATGGCAAAGATTATCTGAAGGCTTTCGAGGAAGCTCTAAAGGATGCCGATGCAGGTTCTAAGAAGCTTTACATTCCAGCAGGTACTTATGAGCTTAGTGGTATATGGTATATGTTTGGTTCAGACGTAAAGATTACTGGTGCTGGTATATGGTACACGAACCTTAAGTTTACCAATCCTAACCAATCTGGTGGTGGTATCTCTGGCGGTAATGGCAAACATGGTCCTGATGATTACTGCAAGAACATGGACATTAGCAACTTTTACATCAATTCTAGTCTGAGAAGTCGTTATAACCAAGAAGCTGTCTACAAATGTTTCATGGATGTTTTCAAAGGTGGAAGTGCTATTCATGACATTTGGGAGGATCATTTTGAATGTGGTTTCTGGATTGCTGACTATAATGGAACGATTGATTATAGCAATAATTTGAAGATTTATAATTGTCGAATCCGCAACAACTTTGCGGATGGTGTGAACTTCTGCCAAGGAACATCAAATGCTACTGTATATAATTGTAGTATTCGCAATAATGGCGATGATGGGTTAGCAATGTGGAATGACGATTATCTAGGAGCACATGATGAGAAGAATAACACTTTCGCATATAACACAATTGAATTTATATGGCGTGCGGGTGGTATTGCCATCTATGGTGGTGACGGACATAAGGTTTACAACAACTACCTTGCTGATATGTTTATGGCATCAGGTATCCATTTGAACGACAACTTTAGAGGTCCGAAATTCCAAGCTACACAGAACATCAGCTTTGATAATAACGTGCTTGTACGTTGCGGTACGAATGATGATAGCTGGCATGAGGATCTTGCAGCCGTTGATGTCAGAGGTGGTGTGCGTAACGTAACCTTCAATAACACGAAAATATACGACTCTCCTTTCGATGCGATTCGTATAATTAAAGGTCCAACTGATATCGTATTTAAGAATACTGAGATTCTGGGGGCTTCTCTTGCGGGGCAAACAACGAAGTACTCTACATGGGAGCACTCAACAGGTGCTATCCGTTTAGAGAACGATAACGTTAAGTTCATCGATGGACTTAAGATTGCAAACGTAAGTTCTGATAAGGTTGGCAACAATCAAACATGGCCTTTATGGACTGACAATAATAAGGATCGTGCAAAGGCTGTTAACTATGATTATCTAACAGATGTAAGTTACAAAGTTCCAGAGGCACCAGAAGCTGATAAGAATCAAGGCGGTGGTCTGGTTGATCCAATGGAAGGCATTACCAACTATGACATTATGCTTAAAGGCTTACGTTGGGAGAATGCAAATGGTAATACGAATCTTAAAGAAGGTGACCAAGTAACATTCAAGACGGCAGTTGTTTCTAACAAGAACATCCCTGCAGGCGTTCGTATTGGTGTAAGAGTTACGGTGGATGGCAAAGATAGTTACATCTCAACGAACTATAAGAATGGTCTGAAAGCTAATCAGCCTATCATTATAACAACAAACACTACCTGGACAGCGCAAGCTGGCGGTCATACAATCGTCGCAGAAGTTGATTACCGCAACTATTTGACGGATGACATAAATAAGGACAATAATCTCCGAACAAAGAGATTTAATGTACTCGAATCTGCTGATGATAAAGGCTCATTCACCCCTGTAACAGGTGGTTACGACCTTGTCGTTACCAAGATTCTCATGAACAAAAAGAGTATTAAGCCAGGTGATAGAGTTAATTTCTCTGCTTATGTTGCCAATGCAGGTGATCAAGATGCACCTGCCGGTCAGCAACTAGGAGTTGAATTTATCATTGATAACAATACAAACGTTATTACGTGGTCGGATAATTACACCCAGGGTGTGAGGTCGCACGCCTTTGCGAAGGTGACGGCAAATGGTGGTCAGCAAGGAAATGAATGGGTTGCGACACCTGGTAAGCACATTGTAACAGCATGGATTGACAACTATAATGGTCGTTACGCTGGTGAGATAAATCACGACAATAACAAGTTTACCATTGAATTGAATATTCCGCTTGAGGAGATTAGATTCATCACAAATCCTGATCAGCCAGATGATTTGGGCGATGGAAAGAATACTAACACAGCAATAGAATATATCAGTGTTAGACCTCAGACTAAGGATGAGCACTATTATGACCTACAAGGTCATCGTTATGGTACAACAACTGAGGGCTTAAAGAAGGGTATTTACATCCATAATGGTAAGAAGATTGTTGTCATGTAATATGACAAATAAGTAGAATTACTCTTCGATAAAAACAAATCATAAGGTCGGTTGGAACTTTCTCCAACCGCCTTTTTTTATGCGTTCATCATATTTGACAAATCAAATAATATCTTCACGAAAGAAACCTGTAATAGAAAAGAAATTAACAATGGCAGGTCTTAAAAAAAACGATACTACCTTTTCATGAAAACGATAGTACTTTTTCTTTGAAACGATAGTACTTTTTCTTTGAAACGATAGTACCTTTTTTAGAAACGATATTTGCATAATTTTACGGGGCTTGACCATCCCTAAAAAACATACTATCAACATCGAAAGTTATACGGAAATATCATTCCAAAAGGAATAAAAGAATCGCATTCAAGCAAGGCAATTAAGCTTTATGATAGGATTGGATAAACAAAATCCCTTTAGATTCTTCCAGAAACATTATGACAGAACTGATAGAATTATACTCATTTATGTAAAGAATAGAGTCGTATCATTACACATTATTGGGTTGATATGACTCTTTTTGATTAAGTAAAAGTATTATATCTTAGGAACTGTCTCTAGGTTCTTTTTAATTTCCTCATCCGACAGCGTATAGTTTCTCAAATCACCATTAATATAATTATCGTAAGCAGTCATATCAATAAGCCCATGACCTGATAGATTGAAGAGAATAACCTGCTGCTTGCCCTCTTCTTTTGCCTTATTTGCTTCACGTATTGCTGCTGCGATTGCATGACAACTCTCAGGTGCGGGAATGATTCCTTCTGTGCGCGAAAAGAGAATACCTGCCTCAAATGTCTCTAATTGTGGGATGTCGACCCCATGCATATAGCCATCTTTTATCAGCTGACTGACGATGACACCAGCACCATGATAGCGCAAACCTCCTGCATGGATATTGGCGGGTTTGAAATCGTGACCTAATGTGAACATTGGCAATAAGGGAGTATAGCCAGCTTCATCACCAAAATCATATTCAAACTTACCTCTTGTCAGCTTGGGACAACTATTAGGTTCTGCTGCAATGAACTCCGTTTTCTTACCATCGAAGATGTTATGACGCATAAAGGGGAAAGCAATTCCTCCAAAGTTACTACCTCCACCGAAACAAGCAATTACCTTATCGGGATATTCTCCCGCCATTTCCATTTGTTTCTCAGCCTCAAGCCCAATAATCGTCTGATGTAATGTTACATGATTCATCACAGAACCTAAAGTATATTTACAACTTGGAGTTGTTGTTGCTAGTTCAATAGCCTCAGAGATAGCTGTTCCCAAGGAACCAGGATGAGTGGGATCACGTGTAACAATATCTTTTCCAGCACGCGTTGACATAGAGGGCGACCCTTCGACCATAGCTCCAAAGGTACGCATGATGAGCGAACGATAAGGTTTCTGTTGCATTGATATCTTCACTTGATAGACTGCTGCCTCTAATCCAAAGACTTTCGCAGCATAAGACAAGGCTGCACCCCATTGCCCAGCGCCAGTTTCCGTCGTAACATTGGTAACTCCTTCCTTCTTACAATAGTAGCATTGTGGAATAGCGGAGTTTACTTTGTGCGAACCTAAAGGATTTACACTTTCATTCTTAAAATAAATGTGGGCAGGCGTATCCAATGCTTTTTCTAAAGCGTAGGCACGTACAAGCGGAGTGGAACGATAATACTTATACATATCCAGTACCTCTTCTGGAATATCTATCCATGCGTGTTCTGTATCTAACTCCTGTTTAGAACATTCTTTACTGAATATCTTTGCAAGATCATCTACTCGCATAGGCTCATGAGTAGCAGGATTTAGCGGTGCAAGTGGCTTGTTCGGCATATCTGCCTGGATGTTATACCACTGCGTAGGGATATCTTTTTCTTCAAGAAGAAATCTTTTTTGGTGTGCCATAACGATATCTTTTTAATATTTGACAATACTTGTTGTTATCAGACTATAACAATCGCAAAGATACAAAAATGAAATATTAAAAGATATTGCTGTCCGGTAAACCTTTTCCACATATAAAAGTTAAGGGCTAAAATCCGTATTTGGATTTCAGCCCTTTTTGTTACTTTTGTTTCTGCGATAAAACT
>NZ_JAPWAR010000023.1:0-43001 GCF_041433025.1 Prevotella sp. 20925_1_30
ACCAAAGATAAAGTGCAAAAAGATGCAAAGAATCGAATAATTCTTTGCAGTACTTCATTCACTTGATATGTTATTGCTAATTCTTTCACGGCGGCAAAGGTAAGAAGATAAAATGAAAGGAGCAAGGAAAAGAAGAAAAAAGTGCTTGATTGCTCAAGAACCCCTCTCCCTTCCCCTCATTATTTCATGTCCTCTTGATACATCTTTGGTGTCATGCCTGTTTCCCTCTTAAAGAATTTAGAGAAGGCTGATGCACTAGAGAAATGCAACTGATCAGCAATCTCATATCCCATCGCATTGTTTGTTTTCAATAGTAGTTTCGCCTCCTGAATGGTAGCACGATTAATCCAATACATGACGCTATGCCCACTAGCTTTCCGAATGATAGCAGACAAATGATGCGGAGTTACATGTAATTGTGACGCATAGAATGGAATAGAACGTTCGCTGATACAATACTTATGTACCAATCGTTTGAATTGTATAAAGACATCTTGTGTACGAGAACTTTGGTCGTGCTTCTCACTTTCATCTGCTATATCCTTTATATATTGAATGTCTGAAATAATCGATTGGAGTAGGTTTTGGATAGTCTTTCGCCGATAAGGTTTAAGCTGAAGGAAGTCCCATGTAAGATAAATCATACGTAGAATACGACTAAACTCTGCTGGTGGAATATTGAGAACAATCTCATCTGTAAGGTTAATCCCCTCTCGGAAGACAAGAGCAACTACACGCGCATCATCTGAAACATTCTTTATTTCAAGGATTGTATCAGATGGCAATAGTAGTAAACAGCCTTTCTCTAGATGATAGTCTTGCAGGTTTAAACAAATATCAGCTTGTCCGTCCATACCAAGAACTAGTCGTGGTTCGACTATCTGATAGATCTTTTCCTTCTCAAGAAAGCGTGTGTGCTGCAAGTGCCCATTGAGAACTACCACGACATCATCCGTCATCATGATTCGTTCCATCTGTTCTGACAATTCGTTAATATCGATATTATCCATCGAAAAAGGGTTGATGGTCTTGACTTCTCCCATAATATGTTCTTATTGTATGATTCGATTACAAAATTAGTATTAATCCTCTGAATGAAAGGCAGGAAAGCCCAGAAATCGTACAATCTGACCATCTTTTCTGTGTATTTAATAACCAACCACTCCATCAAATAGACTATCTTTGTCAGCATCATAGATGTTAATTGGTTATGAAACGATAGAATAGGACATGAAGAAGAAAATATTAATTCTTGCATTATTAGCTTTGGCATTAGTTGCACAAGCACAGACATTAGATGAGTGCCAACGTGCTGCAGAGAAGCACTATCCCATTATCAAGCGTTATGACTTGATAGCAAAGACGACCGACTTAACGGTTAAGAACATTCAGAAAGGGTGGTTGCCACAGGTGACTGCAGCTGCCCAAGCTACTTATCAGAGCGCTGTTGCTGCATGGCCTGACCATCTGCAAAGTATGTTCCAGCAGGTAGGACTGAAGATGAAAGGCCTAAGGAAAGATCAATATAAACTGTCTATTGATGTTCAGCAACCTATTTATGACGGCGGCGTTATCAGTGGTCAACGTAAGATAGCCAGCCAGGAAGGAAAGGTGCAGGAGGCTGAGAATGAGGTAAACCTGTACCAAGTGCGAAGAAGGGTCAATGAGTTATATTTCTCACTCTTGCTCCTTAACGAACAAATCAAGCTCAATGATGACGTCAAAGCACTGCTACAATCGAGCGAGCAGAAACTCTCTGCCATGGTGAAAGGTGGTACGGCAGCAACAAGCGACTACGAGAACGTGAGGGCCGAACGGCTTGGCGCAGAGCAAGCTAACGAGAGCCTGAAAGCACAGAAAGAGATGTTAAGTAGGATGCTAAGCCTCTTCTGTGGCATTGAAATCACTCACCTGCAGAAACCCAAAGCCCTTGACGCAGTTGTATCAACGAATACTCGACCAGAGATAAGGCTCTTTGACAATCAATTACGCCTTTCTGAAACACAGGAGAAAGCCTTAGACGCACGATTGAAGCCACACTTAGGACTCTTTGCACAAGGCTATTATGGTTATCCGGGACTCAATATGTTTGAGGATATGATGCAACATAAATGGAGTCTGAACGGCTTAGTGGGCGTAAAACTATCGTGGAACATCGGTGCACTCTATACTCATAAGAATGATAAAGCAAGACTGAGACTACAACGAGAACAAATAGAGAATGCACGAGAAGTATTCTTGTTTAATAACAGTATAGACGAGATACAACAAAAAGAGAATATCAATAGGTACCGCAAAATGATGCAGAACGACGACGAAATCATCGACTTGCGCACCCATATCCGTAAGGCAGCTGAATCGAAACTGGCTCATGGCATTATTGATGTAAATAGTTTGTTGAGAGAGATTAACAATGAGAATGCAGCCAAGGCGCAGCAAGCTATACACGAAATTGACATGCTCAAAGAGATGTATAACCTAAAGTTCACCAACAACGAATAAAACAACTAAAGATATGAAAAAGCTTCTTTTAATAAGCCTCGGTGCTCTGATGATAGCATCATGTGCGAAAGACAAGAAAGACTATGACGCTACGGGGACATTTGAGGCTACTGAAGTGACTGTGTCGGCAGAGTCGACAGGACAGCTTGAGAACTTCAATGTAAGTGAAGGAGAGGTGTTGAATGGAGGTTTGACAGTGGGTCAGATTGATGCCCGACAGCTCACCTTAAAGCGTGAACAACTAACGAGTAGCAACGAACAGCTCGCTGCCACGCACGGACAATTAGCCGCTAACAAACGCCAGTTGGCTGCTAATCAGCAGGCAACAAGCAGTAAACAACTTGATTTGAAGAAGCAGGTAGCAGCTATCCGACAGCAGATTGCAAACCAGCAACGGGAGCGTCAACGCTTTGCTGAGCTTTTACAGGACGGAGCCGTCGCTCGGAAGCAAGTTGATGACATAGACTATCAGATACAGGTATTGCTGAAACAACTTGCTGCCACAGAAGAACAGATAAGCAGTCAGAACACTTCTTTGGCCGAACAGAACAAAGGGATTACGGCACAGATGGAGGGTATAGACGCACAACAGGCTGGTATCAATGCTCAACAGGCTGGAGTACGTACGCAACAAGCCCAACTTGACGACCAAATAGCCCATACCTTCGTGCGGAGTCCGATTACAGGAACGGTCTTGGAGAAGTATGTTGAGGCTGGAGAGTATGTCCCTGTTGGTAAGCCACTCTTCAAGATTGCCGACACCAAGAGGATGTTTCTCCGTGCATACGTTACTTCCGAGCAATTGAAACGTGTGAAGATAGGACAGAAGGTAAAGGTCATGGCCGACTATGGGAAAGGTCAGAAGAAAACCTATAATGGCGTGGTCACCTGGATATCAAGCCGTTCAGAGTTTACGCCAAAGACCATTGTTACAGACGACGAAAGGGCCGACTTGGTGTATGCCATTAAGATACAATTCACGAACGATGGCTATGTGAAGATAGGTATGTATGGTGAAGTGAAGTTTTAACAATGTTGATGAACGCAATAGAAGTAAACCAAGTATCTAAGCGATACGGCAAAGTACAGGCATTACAAGACGTCAGCTTTTCTGTAAGGAAAGGTGAGCTCTTCGGTGTTATCGGCCCAGATGGTGCGGGAAAGACGTCACTCTATCGCATTCTCTGTTCTTTGCTCCTTCCTAACGAAGGCTCCGTGAGGGTTGAGGGGTACGATGTCATACAGCAAATGAAGGAGGTAAGAAAGCGGGTTGGATACATGCCTGGGAAGTTCTCACTCTATCAAGACTTAACAGTAGAGGAGAACCTTTATTTCTTCGCGACGCTCTTTGGTACCACAGTTGAGGATAACTACGATGCTATCAAGGCTATCTATTCGCAGATAGAGCCCTTCAAAGACCGCAAGGCTGGGGCACTATCGGGTGGTATGAAGCAGAAGTTAGCTCTCTGCTGTGCTCTCGTTCATAAGCCGAGTGTTCTCTTCTTGGACGAGCCGACAACAGGTGTCGACCCTGTTAGCCGTAAGGAGTTATGGGACATACTCTCCCTACTAAAAGAGCGAGAGATAACCATCGTTGCCTCCACACCTTATCTTGATGAGGTGAGACGCTGTGAACGGGTGGCTTTCCTATCGGAAGGCAAGATAAGAGGTATTGGTTCGCCAGAGAAGATACTCCATGAATTTAGCGACATATTTAGTCCTCCAAACCTTGAACATGCTGAAAAGCATGATAAAAACAAGGTGGGAAGCACAACAGAAAACGTAATTGAAGTGGAACATCTGGTAAAGGCTTTCGGCACTTTCCATGCTGTTGACGACATCTCCTTCACGGTGAGAAAGGGTGAAATCTTCGGTTTTCTTGGAGCCAACGGAGCAGGTAAGACAACTGCTATGCACATGCTCACAGGACTCAGCCAACCCACAAGTGGGACGGGAAGGGTTGTGGGATACGACATCCGGACAGACTATGAGCAGATAAAGAAGCACATTGGCTATATGAGTCAGAAATTCTCTCTCTATGAAGACCTTACTGTGGCAGAGAATATCAGTCTGTTTGCTGGTATCTACGGAATGGACGATAAAGAGATTAAACACAAGACCGACGCTCTTCTTCAACGCCTGAATTTCTCAGAACATCGTGACAGCTTAGTGTCAAGTCTGCCCTTAGGTTGGAAACAGAAGTTGGCCTTCTCGGTAAGTATCTTCCACTCTCCTGGTATCGTCTTCCTCGATGAACCGACGGGAGGAGTTGACCCTGCTACACGAAGACAATTCTGGGAATTAATCTACGATGCCGCTCAAAGAGGTATAACCGTCTTTGTTACGACTCACTATATGGACGAAGCTGAATATTGCGACCGCATCTCCATCATGGTTGATGGGAAGATTAAAGCCCTCGGAACACCCACGGAACTGAAGCAGAAGTTTAATCTACCCGATATTGACCAGGTCTTTACCTACTTAGCTCGACAGGCGAAGAGGAGTTCAGACTAAGTCACATGAGACGCTACGAAATGTTCGCGAAGAATTTAGAAAATGTTCGCGAACAATCTGCAAAATGTTCGCGAACTAATTTGAGAAAGCTTAGGAGCTTTTGAGAAAAAGCTTAAGAGCTTTTCGTGGAAAGCTTAAGAGCTTTTGAGAAAATCGCTTAGAACAGCATGACAACATGCAAAAAGGAAACCAACAAGCAATGAAACAATTTATATCATTCATTATCAAGGAAGCTAAACACATTGTTCGAGACAAACGAACAATGCTGATTCTCTTTGGAATGCCTATCATCATGATGCTTCTCTTTGGTTATGCCGTTAGGAATGACGTGCGGAATGTACGGACGGTGATAGTGATGAGTAACACTGATTACATCACCCAACAGGCTGTCGACCGCTTATCAGCATCGGAGTATTTCACGATAACGCAGGTTGTTGCTACTCCCATAGAGGCTGAACAAGCTATCCGAGACCAAAAGGCCGACTTGGCTATCGTCTTTGGAGAGGACTATGCCAGCGGACATTCAGGCCTTCAATTTATTGTAGATGGTGCCGACCCGAATATGGCGCAACAATGGACTCAATACGCCAATGCCGTCATTACGAATCCGAATAATGGCTTAGTAAACACGAAACTACTGTATAACCCGCAAATGAAGTCGGCTTACAACTTCGTTCCTGCTATCATGGGAACACTGTTGATGTTGGTGTGTGCCATGATGACTTCTATCTCTATTGTTCGCGAAAAAGAGCGGGGAACAATGGAGGTGCTGCTGGTATCGCCCATTCGACCAATACTTATCATCATCGCAAAGGTCATTCCTTACTTGGTGCTTGCCTTCATCATCCTGATTGTCATCCTACTTATGGCAAACAACCTACTCGGTGTTCCTTTGCAGGGGTCGGTGTTCTGGATATTCGTTATCTCTACTATCTACATCCTCTTGGCCCTCTCATTGGGCTTACTCGTCTCTAACATTGCCAAAACACAGTTAGTTGCTTTGCTGTTATCAGCAATGGTACTACTCATGCCTATCGTGATGCTCTCTGGTATGTTCTTCCCTATTGAGTCGATGCCAAAGGTGTTGCAGTACGTTTCGGCTATCATTCCGACACGTTACTATACCTGTGCTATGCGCAAACTAATGATTATGGGGGTGGGAGTAAGACAAGTGATGCACGAGATGATAGTCTTAATTTGTATGCTTATCGGCCTGCTCGGACTATCACTCGCCATGTTTAACAAACGATTAGAGTAATTTCATTATGACACTGAAATATCTTCTTCGAAAAGAGTTCACACAGATTCGACGCAACCCGTTCCTCCCGCGACTCATTGTTATGTTCCCCGTCATGATTATGTGTATCATGCCTTGGGTCATGAATATGGAGGTGAAGAATGTTGTTGTGGATGTAGTAGACAATGATAGGTCTACTCTTTCGCAACAGTTGGTACATGAGATTGCAGCCAATAACTACTTCTCTTTCCACGGACAACAGCCTTCCTACACTGCAGCACTCAATGACATCGAACATTCTGAGGCTGACATTGTTGTGGTGATACCACAACATTATAGTCGTGACTTAACCTTGGGCAACAAGCCACAAGTGCTCATTGCTGCCAATGCCGTTAATGGAACGAAGGGGTCGATAGGGTCTGTTTACCTCTCACAGATGGTGACGACCAATGCTGTCCCTACTTTGCAGGCGTTGCAAACGAACGTTTCTACGTTCTATCTCTTCAATAGACAGCTGAACTATAAGCGCTATATGATTCCCGCACTATTTGCGATAATAATGATGATGATAACAGGCTTTCTGCCAACATTGAATATTGTCGGGGAGAAGGAGGCTGGTACAATCGAACAGATCAATGTGACACCAGTAAATAAATGGACGTTTATACTTGCAAAGTTAATCCCTTATTGGTTGATAGCCTCCTTCGTTATCACTGTTTGTCTACTGTTGTCATGGGCTTTATACGACATTACTCCTGTGGGTAATGTGGCCCTTATCTATCTCTTAGCGATGTTGTTAGCCCTATTCTTCTCGTCCTTTGGCTTGATAATATCCAACTACTCGGACACAATGCAGCAAGCCATACTTGTCATGTGGTTCTTTGTTGTGATACTCCTCTTGCTCTCTGGCCTCTTTACTCCTACTCGTTCAATGCCAGCTGCAGCTTATCTCACTACATACGCCAACCCAGTAAGCTACTTCATAGATGCGATGCGTACTGTATTCATTCGTGGTGGAAACTTAAAGAGTATCTTACATCAGGTCCTCGCACTCCTTGGCATCGGTCTTGTCATGGGCTGTTGGGCTGTACAAAGCTATAAGAAGAATCATTAATCAACAACCAAAGAGGAGGCAGACACCCTCATCTGCTCTCCAAGTTCGTATATCATTGTAATGTGCAAAAGTACATATTTGAGACAACATTACCTTTCTTCAAATAGCTTAAATGGCTTACTATATTTCTGAAAGTACTTTACATTCAAATTTCTCATTCTAGAGTCAAAAGGGAAACATTATAGATGAAAATCGAGTTAGAAGTTGGGGTTTCCAGAAAACTATATACCTTTTGCGCAAAAAGTATATAGTTTTTTCCAAAAAGATATATAGTTTTTGGGCAAAACCTATATAGGTTTTAGCTGAGAAATATATAGATTTTTGGCAAAAAGTACCTTGTTTTTCAGGAATAATGAATACTATTTTCGTTAGAATGACACCTCAATCCACATAACATAGTGTTTATCAGCGATTTACAAAGAACCACTTTATATGTCTCATAATTTGCGTATTTGAGTCAAAGTACGCTCCTCATCGAAAATATTGCAAAGACATACCCTCAAATTAGCAGTATTTTATTACAAAATATCACTATTCAACAAGTCTTTCCATTTAATACGGATTCCTCTAAACAGCAATAATTAATCTTGCAAAGAGCACTGGTGACGAGGGATTCCGCCCCTACTCTTTTCTATATCAAAGGCTGCGATAAATTGCTATTAGCCTTTTGCAATAAAAAAGGCTATGAATCAGAAATCTGATTCGTAGCCTTTAATATATCTTGTATGAATCTCTCCTATCGGAAGAGGAAAGAGGATCGTTTACTTGTTAAGACCGCGGTTGTTCAATGTAACATTGAGGAGCTTTACATACTCGCGATACTGACTATTGTTTAAAACATAGTGCATATAAGAAAGATCCTTCTTGATGGCAGCATTTACTTTAGCCTCACGCTCAGAGCTATCAGATACAGCTGCATTCATCATCTCTGCTGAGAAAGTGCGGTTAATATCCTCTACTACATCTACCTGATCCTGGTTTAGATTAAGAGCACGGCTCAATGCATATGTGCTGAGATTGAACTTGTATGCGTTGGTTGTTGCTGTGTTGTTATCGTTCTCACCTGCTGCAAAAGCCATTGTCATACTCATTACTGCTACTACTGTCAATACAATCTTCTTCATATTCATTTTCCTTTCTTTAGTCAAAGGCGTCATTTACGATGCCTCTTGTTATCTTTAAATCTGTAGTTTTATCTTGTTTACGATTGCAAAGTTAGTAGGTTTTTGGCATATACAATGATTAATCAACACATTTTCGTGCTTTTATCTTATATTTTTGACACATATCAAGAGGTTTGATATATATCAGCAACAAAATCATACTTTTGACTATCTTTTCCGTTACAAACCATATTCTAAAGGACTGCAAATCGAAAAATCAGTAACTAAGAAAGCTCTATCTCGTTTAAAATAACTATCTTTGCATACCCTTTACAACATATTATATATAAAGAAAAAACGATAATGAAGGAAAATACACATCGACTCATCGTAGTGAAATATGAGTTAAATAGCGTAGAGAATGGAGCTGAACACTTCATTGAAAAGACTGAGGAACAAAAGCCAATGCAGTTCTATACGGGTTGCGACATGGCTTTGCCAGCCTTTGAAGAGGAGATTGTTAAGCACGAAACAGGTGCTAACTTTGAGTTCTCACTTACTAAGGAGCAGGCTTACGGGGAGCATGATGCAAACAGCGTGTTGGCTCTTGACAAGGAAACTTTCAGTGTGAATGGTGAGTTCGACGCAAAGAATATCTACAAAGATGCGATTGTTCCATTGCAAAACGAGCAGGGACAACGCTTCTTGGGTAAGGTGCTTGAGGTGTCAGAGGATAAGGTTACGATTGATCTAAACCATCCGCTCGCTGGTAAGGATTTAATGTTTCGCGGACAGGTTATCGAGAATCGCGAGGCAAGCGAGGCTGAAGTTAAGGACTTCTTCGACCGCATGAACCAGCATCATTGTGGATGTGGCGGAGGCTGCGGAAGCAACTGTGGCGATGGTGATAGCTGTGGATGTGGTGATGGCTGCAACTGTGGCAACTGATTATGAACACGTTTGGTAAGCTCTTTACACTAACTACCTTCGGCGAGAGTCATGGTGTGGCTGTCGGTGGTGTGGTGGATGGAATGCCGCCTGGTATTCCTATCGACATCGATTTCATACAACGAGAATTAGCTCGACGTAAACCTGGACAAAGTAGGATTACGACTGACAGGAAGGAACTGGATCAGGTGGAACTACTGAGTGGTGTATTCGAAGGAAAGTCTACAGGAACTCCTATTGGCTTCATCGTAAGGAATAGGAATCAGCAGTCAAAGGACTATGATAGCATCGCCAATCTCTTTAGACCCTCTCATGCCGATTACACCTATTATAATAAGTATGGCATTCGAGACTATCGAGGAGGAGGTCGCGCATCGGCTCGCATCACCCTTTCACGTGTCGTTGCTGGTGCGTTGGCAAAGTTAGTTCTAAAGCAGAAGGGTATTAGTATTACAGCTTACACCAGTCAGGTGGGCGATATAACGCTTGACAAAGACTATCAAAAATATGATTTCTCGCTCATAGAAGCCAATCCTGTGCGCTGTCCAGAACCAGAGAAAGCGAAGGAGATGGAAGCTCTCATCGCTGAAATGAAGCGTGAAGGCGATACAATCGGAGGCGTAGTTACTTGTGTAATTAAGGGGTGCCCTGTCGGATTGGGAGAGCCTGAATTCGATAAACTACACGCCCAACTGGGAGCTGCAATGCTTAGTATCAATGCAGCGAAAGGGTTCGAGTATGGAGAGGGCTTTGCGAGTGCCTCTTATCGGGGTAGCCAACAGAACGATGTATTCATCCCCTCTTCTGACAAGCAACAAACGCATGATATCAAAACAAAAACGAATCATAGCGGAGGAATACAAGGCGGTATAAGTAATGGAGAAGACATCTATTTCCGTGTTGCTTTCAAGCCTGTTGCCACCTTATTGATGGAACAAGAGACAGTCAATAAAGAGGGAGAAGCAACGAAGATAGACGTCCATGGGCGTCATGATCCATGTGTTCTACCACGTGCCGTACCTATTGTTGAAGCTATGGCAGCCATGACAATACTCGATGCCCTGCTTGTTGACAATGCCAAACGAATATAAGCTACACACGTCGTGGACGTAAGAATACGAAAAAGAGGATACCGTAACCATTCTTATTGATGGTTGGCATCCTCTTCTTTTATGCTCTCTTCAAGGCGAACAAATGCTCCTCTATCTTACTCCCATTCGCCCTTATATCAAGAGAAAAGACTTTGTTAAAAGAGAAAATAGACTATTATTTATTCCCTTATAACCTATTATGCGGAAACTTTTAGATTATTTTCCCTGTCAGAGTGGTATCTTTTCAAACTCACATGAGTTTCTTCTCCAACATAGATAACAATCTCTTGATTGATTGGCAACCAATTCCTTTTACGCTTCCAAGGTCTTCACAAACTCGTTCAAGGCTTTTCCACCATCTAAAGATGGGGCAAACTCACTCAAAACGTGTAGTCGCCTCTCTCCTATCATCGCCTTTAAATCCTTACAAGTATTCAACACGCAGACATCACCAGCTAGTCCGCAGACTTCAATCTGATCGATGTGATAATCAACAAGGAGCTCTAAAAGCAGTCTTGCAGACCTTTTATTCTGCAGAATGGAATATTCCTCTCGATTAATAGTATCGCCTTTATAAAGCATTTGAAAACCATCAGTACTCTCGTTAAGAGCAACTAGCAATGATTCCCATAAGGCTGCGCCAGCTGAATGTTGGACGCAATGACGAGGCCATTGACCACCTTCATCAGCAAAAGAATTATGATGATAAGGATGCCAATCTGAGGTTACAACCTTCACAGAATACTCCTCGCCATACATACGAACATACTCTGCAAGTGCATCCATAGCCACTGCTGCACCAGGAACTGGCAATGATCCACTGATGAAATCGACTTGTGGATCGACTATCAAAAGCATTTTCTTCATAATATTATCTTATATTTTGCGATTGAACTCACCCTTTATTCAAGGCAATTTATAATCTCTGTAACCGACTTGCAACCATGTTTATCTAACCAGGAATTAATTCCGTCACGCACCTTAATGGTCACTTGTGGGTCGATGAAGTTGGCTGTTCCTATTTGAATAGCAGTTGCCCCTGCCATAAGAAACTCTATTGCATCTTCTGCTGTTGATATACCTCCTAGTCCAATAACTGGTATCTTTACGGCTCTTGCAACATCATTCACCATGCGCACAGCAACGGATTTTATGGCAGGACCACTCAATCCTCCTGTGCGAATACTCAGCTTTGAACGACGACGCTCAATGTCTATTGCCATTCCCATAAGGGTGTTAATCAACGATACGGAATCGGCTCCTTCATCCTCACAAGCACGTGCGATACTGGCTATATCGGTCACATTAGGTGACAACTTCACGATCATTGTCTTGTGATAATGCTGTCGGACGGCTTTCACAACAGTGGCTGCACCAGAGCAAGAAACGCCAAACGACATGCCACCTTCCCTCACATTGGGACAGGAAATATTGACTTCTATTGCAGGAATAGCGTCTAATTCATCCAGTCTGGCAGCTGTCTCAGCATACGATTCAGGCGAGTTTCCACTCACATTAACTATCATATTCGTGTCAATATCCCGTATCTGTGGATAGATATGATCGATGAAGTAGTCCACTCCTTTATTCTGTAGACCAACGCAATTAAGCATTCCTTGATGTGTTTCAACCATGCGCGGATAGTCATTCCCCTCGCGTGGTTTGAGCGTAGTACCCTTTACGATAATCCCTCCAAGCTCTTCCAATGGGACGAAATCAGCAAACTCAAGACCATAGCCAAATGTTCCGCTGGCGGTCATTACAGGGTTCTTTAGATGTAAGTTACCTATATTTACATTTAAATCTGCCATAGATTCATCATTTAATTTTACATATTTAGCTTATTCCTCATAGATAACCACACCTTCTACTAGGCTTATTCTCATTCTTAGGCTTATAAGTTTTCAGGTGTTTTTATCACTATTTTCTCACCACATCAACTTCTGCGTATCAAAGACAGGACCCTCCTTACATACGCAAAGATTGCCCTCAATGGTCTTCTCAACGCAACACAAACAGGCTCCGACACCGCATGCCATCATATTCTCCAAGGACGCTTCGCAGGGGATAGAAGCCTTTTGAGCATACAGAGCAACAGCCTTCATCATAGGTTTAGGTCCACAAGTAGAGATGCGATCGAAGTGTTCTTTGGACAGAACGGAGTGATTCGTAACAAATCCTTTCTCACCTGCTGAACCATCTTCAGTGGTAATGCACACCTCTCCATAGGCTTTGAAAAGTTCTAGTTCTGCAAGATCTGATGCCGTGCGAGCACCTAAAAGAAAAACGGGACAGGCTCCGGCATCCTTTATGGTTTTACCAAAATAAAGCAAAGGAGCAACTCCAACACCACCGCCAACAAGCAAGATACGTTCGCCAGGACGACTAGATGGAGTGAAGATGTTACCCAATGGGAGTACACAATTAAGCTTATCGCCAATATGCAGACGCCCAAGCATGCGCGTTCCATCGCCTATGGTGGCAACTAACAACCATAATTCATTACGTTCGCGATCGATAAAATTAATAGAAATAGGACGGCGAAGAAAGGTAGAAGGTGAGCCGTCCACTCTCACTTCTACAAACTGACCAGGAAGCATCTCAGGTAGAGGCTTGTCATCAGTGAGTCGAATGAGAACATTCTTATCATTGACCTGCTCCACAGAAGAGACCTTCAAGTCGAGGACATACTTCTTCATCTTTTTATGCTTTGAATGTATTTAGCAAAGATAATGCAAACGAGTACAAAGGAATGTTCACATTCGCTTTGTCAAGTGTAGCTTAGCTTATGCAAAGATACACAAATTATCTATTGAAAGGATAGATACACAAAAAATATCAACGAAAAAACAAAGAAATGGACAAAACAACACCACTAACAGCTTTCTTCAAAGAGATTCTTATACTATCACATAGACCTAAGTTCAGAGCAAAAGTCCATTTTCAAAGGAATGTACGGATGGTGACTACGGATGGGCTATCTCATTGCAACTATTATCATAGGATATACCTTATATAAATAGAAAGACTCAATTACACCTATCAAAATAATCCCCCCACAAATAAAGCAAAACATATCCTACTCATAAAAGGAGAGCTCATCTAAGATTATAAAGGATAAAACACAAAAATAGAAATCAGCCTTTCAGAGATATAAAAGCTGATTATACTCTGTGCAAAATATCATAGAACAACCTTACAAGAAATGACGAGTACCAACTTTATTAACCCACTTACTTTTTTGGAACAAAACTCTCCCATGTCTGGTCATCAAAGAAGATTCGAATCTCAGTGATACGTCTTTGTGGTTTGTCAACATATTTTATTTCAGTTCTCGCAGGTGTTTTAAGTGTATCAGCAACGTGCTGTGAAGAACCTTGACCATATCCCTCAATAGATGGGGCAGGGCTTGAAGAGAAATTCAAATGACCTTCAGAACTTGTACCATTGACCGCACCATTCTCATCATCATCAACTCCTGACGCTGTGACTTGATCCTTAAACATTGGTCCTTGACCATACATTAACCAATCAAGATTGATCTTTGTAAACTTACTACGAATAGCCTCTACCGTATTAAGAGTAGGTTTCGTCCTCCCTGTAAAGATGCTACTGAGTGATGCAGACGATATTCCTATAAAATCTGAAAAGGTCTGTTGAGTCATGTGTTGACTCTCCATTAGTTGTCTAATTCTATCTTTCATAACCAAATAATAGGCTTTTTTAGGCTCTAGAGCCATGCTTCCATTGATTTTACAAAGATAAACAAATAATATTAAACACCAAAATATCCCACACAAATAATACAAGTTTGTATATATAACTTTTGATATTTACAATTTAAAACAACAAACAACTAAATGTGTGCAATTCATATATACATATACAAATCAAAATAGATAATAGCATACCATATATAAGCTATTCTTTGGTCAATATCTTTAATTAACTGGCTATTAAAATCTATTTATACTTTTAAGAAGATAAAGTAAAGGGTTATACACTTGTTTTGACATAAATCCAGACTATTTTCTTTCTATAGCAAGAATATTAACTCATATAATAGTGGTTTACAAATAGTTATATTTGGTAACGCATAGATGGATATTTATTCATATACATTTTTGAATCAAGATGTGCAAGTTTTGATATTTACATTTACATAATAATGTGTAGTTCTGCTATAAAAACTAATATTATTATATTTGTAAATAATATATAAGTCATTTGCGTTTATAAATACACAATTCTATCTTCTTAACTTATAATAAATGTGAATAGTAAATGCGCTTTTTGAATTTCTGTCTATTTTTAGCGTATTTGCAATATTCATAAACAGAGTATAAGGCAAACGAAAATACGCCCAAAATGAGAAGGAAAGAATACCATAACTACCCTATTATTCAGGGAGTAACACAAAAAAAGTACCCTTTTAAGAGTACTCATTCTAGATCGAAAAAGAAGGATTTTAGTATAGAAATGAAGATTTTTGAGAATTCAAATTACCAAAAATCTCCATTTACTTTAGTGTAAAACGTAGAAAATTAGCTCTTTCATCAATTCTCCAGCACCAGTATAAGGATTATCCAAACCTTTACTCTTACCATCAACTTCACGAATCTTAGAAATAATATCCATAGTTTTGCGTGCTGAATAATTTTTCAAACCTGTAATTAAGTCTTTTATTCCCCACGTTGAATTCAAATCTAATGCCTTAGCAATATCTTGTTCAGAACTCTTATTTGGAGTATAATGTAGTATCATAAGGTTTTGAAAGAACGAGAAAAGTAAAGGAAGAAAAGAGTAAAGAGAGCCTGCTTTAGGATTATTGTCAAAATATTTGATTATCTGATTTGCCTTAAATATATCCTTAGAAACAATAGCATTCCTCAATTCGAAAGCATTAAAATCTTTACTTACCCCAATCTCCTTCTCAACTATATCTGGCGTTACACGTCGATTATCATTAGGGAGATAAATTAGAATTTTATCAAGTTCCGAAACTATACGACTTAGATCAGAACCAATATGATTAGCTATCATCTGGCATGACTTAGGGTCAATAGTAGCCTTCTTTGACTTCAAATAATTTTGGATGAATTCTGGTAATTGGTAATCTCTCAACTTCTTACTCTCGAAAACTACTCCCATTGCCTGCGCCAGTCCAATAACTTTCTTACGTGTATCTATTTTCCCATTCTTATGACACCAGACAAGAATGGTTGATTTTACAGGTTTTTTAAGATATCTCTCTAAAGCCTCTAAAGATCTTATATTTTGCGCCTCTTTTACTATAATCACTTGAAATTCGGCCATCATAGGATATCGCTTAGCCATATCCGTAACTTGTACAGCAGTCACATCTGAACCAAAACAAATCGTTTGATTAAAATCACATTCTTCTGGTAAAAGAACGTGCGAAGCAATATAGTCAGATATAGTATCGATGTAATAAGACTCTTCCCCCATTAACAAATAAAAAGGGGCAAAGTTCCTATTTTTAAGATCCTGCATGATAGCCTGAAATGTTACTCCTTGCTTTGTTGGCATTTACTTTTTTATTAACTTTGCATTTAGAATAGATTGTTACCATGTCTGAAGTCACCTATTTCCGTAGAAATTAAGAATTAACTTCACCATAACCATGGCTGAATCCTTTCATGCAAAGTTAATAGAAAAGAGATAGAAAACAAAATTTTCATTTGACTTTCGCCTTATCGTTTTCACCTTATTATATATAGGAATTGTCCAAAATGATACAACTTACTCTCCCTCCATATCAAATTAGAGTGAAAGAGACACATGGTCGAAAGCAAATTTTCGACATCCTACGTAGAAAATATGTTGCACTCACTCCAGAAGAATGGGTGCGCCAACACTTCATACATTATCTCGTTGAACATAAGAATTACCCATCCTCATTACTTGCCAATGAGGTTCCTTTGCAGATTGGAGAGAAAAGGATGAGAGCTGATAGTGTGTTGTATGATAACCAGCTACACCCTCGTATGATCATAGAATACAAAGCACCCAATATCACATTAACACAGAAAGTGTTTGACCAAATCACAGTCTACAATTTACTGCTTCATGTAGATTACCTCATTGTATCGAATGGTATGGCTACATACATCTGTAAGATGGATTACGAGAAGCAAACATATAAGTTCTTAGAAGCTATTCCCAATTACGAAAATATTTAACATACATAACTCTTAAAAGTATCTTTTATTACGCAGAATACTTTACATTATTCTGCATCTATTCAATGATATACATTATATTTGGTAGTCAACCCAAAAGTAAAAGGCAAGCTTCTCCCAACTTGGCATTATCTTTGTGAACTAATATAAGATATAAGGAACAATATTAATAAGACCGAAAATATCAAAATAGAACAACATGGGAAATATGAAATGGGTTGGTTGTTGGATTGGCGGAACCTTAGGGACAATGTTAGGAAGTGGAATTCTTGGAACATTAGCAGGTTTTTGTCTTGGTAGTATCATTGATGAAATGATGGATTCTAGGGCTGACACCAATGATTATAACACTAATAACCAAGATTATTACTCGCAGGGTAATGGTTATAAACAATATCAGTATGGAGGGCAGAATGGTTCTTCTAATGCACATTCCAATGAAGGACAGCGCAATTCTTTTCTATTTTCTATGCTTGTTTTATCATCTTATATCATCAAAGCAGATAACAAAATCATGCATTCAGAGATGGAGTTTGTACGTCAGTTCCTACGTCAGAACTTTGGAGAACAAGCAGTAAATCAAGGACAAGAAATACTCTTAAAGCTCTTTGAAATACAAAAGAAACAAGGGATACAGGTGTTTCGAAATACCATCCATCAAAGTTGTGCAGAGATAAAACACAATATGGACGTTAGTCAACGACTACAACTACTCAATTACCTTGTTATCATTGCGAAGGTAGATGGATATGTAAGTCCAGAAGAGATAAAGGCTTTAAAGGAGGTTGCACGCCACTTAGGATTAACAGCAAAGGACGTTGATTCAATGCTTAACATGGAGAATGGCGCAAGGGCAAATAGTAATATAGAAGATGCTTACAAAGTATTGAGTTTGTCTTCTACTGCTACTGACGACGAAGTAAAAGTAGCCTATCGAAAGATGGCTTTAAAGCATCATCCAGACCGAGTAGCAAGCCTTGGAGAGGATATTCGTAAAGCGGCAGAGAAGAAATTCCAAGACATTAATGATGCTAAAGAACGCATCTTTAAAGCCAGAGGACTGTAAGTATTCTTTTTCTAACCTAGCTGCTTCTTATAGAAAATATTATCACCAATCACTCATATAACTTCGATTTATAAATTATAAACAATATCTTAAAAGGATTATGGCTACAAGACTTAAAATAAAAACAAGTGAGGGCGACATTATTATTCGCCTTTATGATGAGACCCCCAAACATCGTGATAACTTCTTAAAGCTTGCAAAGGAAGGCTATTACAATGGAACTCTTTTCCATCGTGTTATCAAAGATTTCATGATACAAGGTGGTGACCCTAATAGTAAGAATGCGCCTAAAGGAAAGGTTCTTGGAACTGGTGGTCCAGACTATACTATCCCCGCAGAGTTCGTATACCCACAACTTTTCCACAAACGTGGTGCTTTAAGTGCTGCTCGCACAGGCGATGAGGTAAACCCTGAGCGTGCTAGCAGTGGTAGTCAGTTTTATATTGTATGGGGAAAAATATATAAATCAGCCGCACTGAAGCAGTTGGAACGACAAATGGGAATACAACAAGAACAGGACGTCTTCAATCAATTAGCCAAACAACATCATGATGAAATTATGAATCTAAGACGTAATCGCGATCATGTAGGATTACAGACTCTACAAGACAAACTGATAGAAGAAACGAAAGAAAAGTGTAAGTCACAAGGTAAACCGACATTCACTCTAGAACAAAATGAGGCTTATACAACATTAGGTGGTACACCCTTCCTTGACAACCAATACACAGTATTTGGAGAAGTTGAAGAAGGATTAGACATCGTTGAACGTATCCAAAATTGTCAAACAGATTGCAACGACCGCCCAACAGAAGATGTTAGGATTGAAACAATAGAAGTTTTATAACTATAAAATAATCAATGCTCTTACCTACTTGATGACTCTTATATCAAGTAGATAAGGGCTTTCTCTTAGATTTACAATCTAATACGAATGTAATAACATTACGTCAAATTGCAAATTAATGAATGTGGGTTAAAAGGAGTTCTAGGTTCTTTTCTTTCGTAGCTCCCATTATCAGGAAAATATCAACCAAAGCCCAAATGTAACATCCACCAAAGGTCAACAACTTTCCAAGTCCAAGTCCAACATCACCGATGTAAAATCTATCAACACCTAGGACACCAACAAGTATCGATAAAATAAGAGATAGAGTTGGATCTTTCATACCATTCACTAGTATGAGAAAATCTGATTCCCTCATATCTGACTTAAGCAATCTATCACGTACCATTGGTATACTTTCAGATGGAATCTTCGATCCCATCATCATTAATAATTGATTAACTTTCTCTTGTTCCATTATCTTTATCTTTAAAGTAAAATAACCCTTTTATCAGTCTGTAACATATGGTAATAACAGAAGAATTATCATATATGCAAGATATTCCTCACAACAAGCCATACAAAGAAGAGGACAACATAGGTCAAAATAAGTCTTCTATCCTCTATTACTCTAGTCAATCTGCGCTTAGAATTGCTAATAGGTAGCAATGCACGAAGTCCAAATAAAATTAAATAAGGGATACCAAATAACAAGAAGTAATTATAATGAATTGCCTCTACGAATCTTCCCTGCAACAAAGCATGCAATGCCCGTTGCAATCCACAACCTGGACATTGCAGTCCTGTCAACACCTTAAATGGGCATTTGGGAGCCCAAGAAGTAGTAACAGGATCATAAAAATAGTATATGATTAATAAGGAGGCTCCCAAAAAGAGAGCCCCCATAAATCTCTTCTTAGATTTCAATTTTTAGTGTGATAATGCGCTTAAATAACTCATACCACCCAAGAAGCCAAAGTAGATTATCTGAAAGATTACACCCGTAACAATACCAATAATACTCCACTTCTTAGCATCTGCTGCTGCTGCCGCTGCTGCATCATATTGCTTCATCATGTAATAATCGTTCACCTTCATAGAACGAATAATCGCATAGATACCAAATGGTAAACAGCAACAAAGAGTAGTGAAAATTGCGAGAGGCAAATAATTGTTTGGCTTTGGATTGTTTAATTCTTCCATAATAGTAAATTTTGAGCCAGTCTCCCATGGCTAAGTTTGGTAATCAGTTCTATTTGACACATAGTCTTGAGATTGGGGAGAACCTATAAGGCAACTCTCATCCTACATGCAACTTAATGTTTATTCTAATCAATCTTAGTATTGGCAAAGATAAATAAATATTATTAAAGGCACAAATAATTTCACAGAAAGTAACCAAGAGAACAGAAAAATCCCTTACCTAAAGCATCATCGTGCATAGATAAGGGACCTTATTTTATTACTCCATTTTATAGGATTTCAACATCAGACATGGTTTAGTCTTCCGCTTCTTCTTTCTTCTTACGGGTTGTTCTACGCTTCTTTGGCTTATCTTCTGTAGGCTTTTCTACCTTCACACCAGCCAACTCTGGATCAATAAGGATACGACCACAATATTCACAGACAATGATTTTCTTGTGCATCTTAACATCTAACTGACGCTGAGGAGGAATCTTGTTAAAGCAACCACCACAAGCATCACGCTGCACGTAAACAATACCCAATCCATTACGAGCTCCACGACGAATGCGTTTGAAACTACGTAACAATCCTGGTTCAATTCTTGTTTCAAGCTCAGCGGACTTCTCTTTCAACAGACCTTCCTCTTCACGTGTCTCCTGCATAATCTCGTCCAGTTCATTACGCTTCTCTTCGAGTGCATGCTGGCGATCCTCCAGTAGAGCACGATTTTCCTCTAAGTCTCTTTGCTTCTCTTCAACCTTATGCTGAGCTTCTTTTATCTTCTTATTACAAAGCTCAATCTCTAAAGTTTGGAACTCTATCTCCTTTGTTAAGGTATCATACTCACGGTTGTTTGCAACAGTATCCAACTGCTTATTGTATCGTTCCAAACTTGCTTGAGCTTCAATGATATCACCTTTCTTCTGAGTGATAGCACTCTGGAAATCCTTTATATCCTGCTCTATCTTCTCTATACGAGTGTGCAAACCTTCCAAATCATCCTCTAAGTCACGTACTTCAAGTGGTAACTCACCACGTAATGCACGCTTCTCATCGATAGCAGAAAGTGTTGTCTGTAACTGGAAAAGGTTCTTTAGCTTCTCCTCTACTGGTAACTCTTTTGGATCTTTCTTTGCCATAGTTCTTATCTTAATTATAATTCAATATTCATTATCAAACCCCATTCCGATGCTTGATTAATTGGCTGGATAAACCTACCCAACCTACTAGAAATAGATAATCGGATTAGTATTTATCTCTGATATACAGCATTTAACACCTGGGGTATCATGTTCTATCACATCTCGAAGTACTTCCGTTGTATATTGCTCGCTCTGGTAATGCCCCATAACACATATCTGTATCTCTTGCTCATGACCAAAGAACTCATGGTATCCCATCTCTCCCGTTATGAAGGCATCAGCACCAGCACCAATGGCATCACGCAACAAGAAAGAACCAGAACCACCACAAATTGCAACATGACGAATCTCTCTACGAAGTAATTCATTGGCTTGAATGCACTCTACATCAAACTTCTTTTTCAGTAAAAGTATCAAATCATCAGCTGCTAATGGTGCTTCAAATTCACCAATAACACCATCACCACCAATTATCGTATCCCCTGTGAGCGGACTAATCACTTGTTTATTCCGACCAAAGAAATGTGCGTTCCTCAATCCTAGTTTCTCTGCTATCTTGAAGTTCACTCCATTCTCTGCCGAATCAAGATTCGTGTGCATGGCAACGATAACTATATCGTTCTTAATAGCCTTCATAACCGTACGCTGAACATAATCAGTATCTGACACTTGTGATAACTTACGGAAGATAAGTGGGTGATGTGCAACGATTAGGTTACAACCACGTCGCATCGCCTCCTCCACCACTTTTTCCGTCACGTCAAGACACAATAAAGCCCCTGATACTTCCGCCTCTGTCAATCCAACTTGCAGACCAGCATTATCATAACTCTCCTGCAAGGGCAAAGGCGCGAACCGTTCAAGGGCATCAATAACTTCCTTTATTTTCACGCTACGCATAAGTTTTAGGCTGCAAAGATAGCAATTTTATTCCATTCTCACAACTCTTATCATACGTTATTTTAGGACTTTATACTAGAGTTGTCGTATCTCACTAGCAATCTCTAGGTAGGTTTCAAGCCTCTTACTCCTGTATAATCAAGTAAGGAGACACGTTCCAGAACTTATCCGAATTTGTAATGGTGAGCGTTGAAGTACCATCTTCGTTCGTTGTCAAGGTATAACTTGACTCTGGATTAGGAGATAATATCTTGGGAGATGTCGACTTAATCGTCAACGTTGTTAAGTCCTTCTGATTCGCCTTAATAAAGCTCTCTTCTGTGATATTATTATTGTTTATCTTCTTCGAAAAGAGACTTGTCTTCAAGAGTCCCTTATCTTTCAGCGTCTGTTTATCAGCAATGATATAGAACACGCTCTTTGGTTGTTCCACTTGCTTCACCACCTTTACTCTAGGGCTATTATTACCTGATACAGACATATCATATTTATAGCGCAGGGCTTCAGCACTATTAGATTGATTCAAGACAATGTATTTCAACTGCTCTACACTGACATCTTTCCTACTAGCAACAGCCTCTAGTTCCGCCATGCGATCACTCTTTTCTTTCAACTGAGAAGCTAAGAAGGCTATCGTCTTATAGAGCTTATCTATTGTGGCACTCTTATCAGATGACACCTCCGACTGCTTTTTCTTCTCACTTAATAGCTTATCTATTTGCTTTTGTTTCTCAGCCAACAACGCTCCAAGCCCCTTTATCTGCTGAATAATTTTAGACTTCTTGTTTGCATGCTCAGTAGTCTTACAAAGCATTGCCTCTTGCGATGAGATAAGATCCAAATTATCCGATATTTCGTCTATTGAGGCCGTCAACTGACTTATTGCCTCGTTCTCTCTAGACGGAGGAGTGACATTGACTGCCTCTCGTTTAGGTGCAGGACGCTTCACATCCTCACATGAGGTACATGCGACGAGTCCGGCAAACACTATCAGAGATGATATTCTAATCCGTTTCATTCTGCAAATAAATCTTGTTGCAAAGATACCTTTTTTATACCAAGAAACCGCCGCTCAATATATTAAAAATCCTAATAAATAAGGAAAACTGTTTAAGTTATCTCGCCTGTACAACACGCTTATCTCTTTTCATAACAATACGCCTCTATCCTCGAGCCAACACTTATCCTCTATGCTTCTAACCCTCTCCTTCATGAGGAAATAGGTTATTTTTACATGAGTCCTAGACTATTTCCTCCCTGTTTTTAGTCTGTTTAGTCTGTTATGCAACGCCTTATGCTCACAGGCATCACAATCATGTGTCATACAAAAAGCCTGCTATATCAACAAAGGCAGGCACTTTTATTTAAGGTAAAAAGGAATGATAAGATAACAATAAAGTCGAATCAGTGTCCTTAACAGACCATGATTCGACTCTTCTATTATTCTCTCTCAAATTTTATCAATTCTTTTGTAGCTATAAAACTCTTTTTAATTAGAGCTAGCATTACGCTAAGCAAGTTGCTCTACCCATGTTATACTCACTGATAACATTAATCATGTAATGGAAGAACTTGCGCGCCATGGATGATTTCTTAATTCTTTGTTTCATAACGTTGTTCCTTTCTTTTTACTTGTTAAACAATCTTTTTTCCTTGTGTCTACCTAATGAGATTGATGCCTTATTAATGGTAAATCATCTACCCTGAACTGACATCTCTTATGTCTTGTTTGCGTTTGCAAAGTTAGTACTGTTTGCAATTTCATACGAAGAATAAGCCCATTTAAACATGAAAAAACAGATTTATTTGACTTTCATCAAACTCCTTGATACATATCAAACGACCTAATTGACATATATCAAGTCTTTAATTGATATACATCAAACACCAGCTTGACGTATATCAACGCCAAAGCTACTATAAATGAAACAAACGGATAGGCTGTGACAAACGGAACAAGACATATATACCCCATAAAAAATACAAACGCAAGAACGCCTATCACATTTTCTTTTCTTACCTTTGCAACATGAATACTAACAGACTTCAAGGTGTAAGATTACCTGCTGAATGGGAACAGCAAAGGGCTATCATGCTGATATGGCCACATGAGGACACTGACTGGTGTCCCTATTTGGAGGAGATAACTGAGGTTTATCTTCAGATGGCGAAGGCTATCACTCGACACGAGAAATTGCTCATAACAGCACGAGACACGGAACGGGTGCAGGACTTATTGACCAAGCATCTCACGGAAGGGCAGATGAAACAGGTAACAATATTTGCCTGCGATAACAATGATACATGGGCGCGCGATGTTGCACCCATCACCCTACTCCCTGACACGACAGCGAGCGGAACTGAACAAGCGAGCGTCCTTCTCGACTTCTGTTTCAATGGATGGGGAGAGAAGTTTGCCGCTGACAAGGATAATAAGATTAACCAAGCGGTTTACAAGGTGGGGCTTTTCGAGGGCACACTTATAAGTCATAAGGACTTCGTTCTAGAGGGTGGTTCGATAGAGTGTGATGGCAAGCACACTCTCTTCACAACAACTGGCTGCCTGATGGCACCTCATCGCAACCAACCTTTGACTAAGGAGGATATTGACCAGAAGTTGCGTTCGTTCTTCCCAAACATCAACCATATTGTATGGTTAGACTATGGTCAATTAGCTGGCGATGATACCGATGGTCACATTGATACTATCGTTCGCATTGCGCCTAATGATACGTTATTATATATAAGGTGTGATGACCCTCAAGACGAGCACTATGATGACTTCCATCATTTGGAGGAGCAGTTGCAGGGATTAAGAACCCCTGAGGGGCAACCTTATCGACTACTGCCGCTCCCCATGCCAAATGCTATCTACGATGATGGCGAGCGGCTGCCAGCGACACACGCCAACTTCCTTATTCTCAACGACGCTGTACTCGTTCCTACTTATAACCAACCCGAAAAGGACAAAAGGGCGATGGAACAAATTCAACTGGCGTTCCCTGACAGAGAGATAATAGGTATTGACAGTAGAACTATCATCCGACAACATGGTTCCATACATTGTTTAACTATGCAACTACCGCTTTCTCCAGCTCTTTAACAGAAGAGAAAAGACATGGAGAAAGTATTTGTCACACTGCATAATAGTAAGTTTAAAACCAACCCCAACCGCTCCGAAGCAAGCTATTTCACGCTTCGGACAAGTTGGAAAACATATTAAATAGATGAGAGAACTAAAGATTGGTATCTTGCAACAACATAACATTGCGGATACGAAGAAGAATATAGAACGATTGGCAGAGAACATCACTGACCTCGCACAAAGGGGTGCCGAACTAGTCGTATTACAAGAGTTACACAACTCATTATACTTCTGTCAGACGGAGGACGTAAACAACTTCGACTTAGCAGAACCCATACCTGGACCATCAACAGACTTCTATGGTGAGTTGGCACGCAAATTAGGTATCGTGCTTGTTACCTCCCTCTTTGAGAAACGGGCTGCTGGGTTATATCACAACACGGCTGTTGTCATAGAGAAAGACGGAACAATAGCTGGTAAGTATCGTAAGATGCACATTCCCGACGACCCAGCCTACTACGAAAAGTTCTATTTCACACCAGGTGACATCGGTTTCCATCCTATCGACACGAGCGTGGGACGTTTGGGAGTATTGGTTTGTTGGGATCAATGGTACCCTGAGGCAGCCCGCTTAATGGCATTACAAGGCGCAGAAATGCTCATCTACCCCACTGCTATCGGCTATGAAAGTAGTGACACGGAAGCAGAGCAACAACGCCAGCGTGAGGCATGGACAACGGTAATGCGTGGGCACGCAGTGGCTAACGGATTGCCTGTCATCGCCGTTAATCGTGTAGGTCATGAGAGCGATCCAAGCGAACAAACAGGGGGAATTCAGTTCTGGGGAAGTAGCTTCGTGGCTGGTCCACAGGGCGAACTACTCTATCGTGCAAGCGACAATGAGGAGGAGAGCATCATCCTTAACATCGACCTAGACCATAGCGAACAAGTGCGTCGTTGGTGGCCATTCCTGCGCGATCGCAGGATAGACGAATACAAAGATCTTACGAAGCGATTTATCGATTAATAGGATTAGTGGCTGCTAAAGGATAAGATGAAGAGCCGTTTTAGAATAGTTTTAGGAGAAAGGATTTACAGGAGAAAGCCCTTTCAGAAACCTATAAAAAATCTAAATGCACCCATGTCGGTTTCGGCTTCATTTGGAGTTATCCAAACTTTACAGTACCTTTGCAGCGCTATTAGGCTCCGTAGCTTAGCTGAATAGAGCGTCAGATTCCGGTTCTGAAGGTCTTGGGTTTGAATCCCAACGGAGTCACAACATATCAAGCGGAAGTCCCCTTATCTATCGAGACTTCCGCTTTCTGCTGTTTAGGCGACTATTATCAGGCACAAAAAGTAACACATAGGATTGATGGAAATGACACATACGTATCACGTCATTGACACGTATGTGTTACATGGGTTAGCACATACGTGTCAGTCGAGCGACACGTATGTGTCATTTCAAGCATCACATATACGAATCTGGCACGAAGTAGATAGTGCCTTCGCTGAGATATTAGCCTTAGCACTACCATCAACAAGTATGAGGCTGTTCCCGTCTGTGCCGATAAACTTAGGACTTTGATATAGATATGTTCAGAAGTTCACACCCTCAATTTGATAGTTCTTCACCTAATCCAATGATGTTCAACGTATCAAATCGTCATTACACATACCCTCTCCTGCGAACTCACGGCGACGCTCACGGCGAATAGAATAAAGCGTTGCGTCAACAGGATAACCAGCTGAAACCTCCCAAATACAAGGTATCTATTACGAATCTTACCGACCTTATTTCAGCTTACGTCTATGCGCTAGATAGGTTTCTTTCCCAGGAAAGTGAGGGGTATCGAGAGAGTTTTCCATACAGTAAAATACCACTCGACGATTGAAGACAACGAAGCTAGGTAGATTATTAAGTTCGCTGATTAACGAGTCAGTGAGGGGCTTATCATATAATTGATAATAAAAGACATCTTGCCCTTTGCGCCCATATTCTATCTCTGTGCAGTCCCCATACCCATTATTATTACCAATGCTTAAACCTCGATAATCCATCTCCTGCAGTGCAAAACGGATGGAATCCAGGCGCTCAACACTAAGTCCTATCTTCTTTAACTCCCTATTCTTTACGTTATCAGTGACCCCGTTGTCTGGCTCAAAGTTCACATCTACCTTCGAGTTAACGCCCCAGTCCGTAATCTCTCCATTATTCGAATACTCCACGGAGAACCCTGTACTATCCGGCAACCAACCTTTTGTAACTGCTATCAAACGTCTTATCTCTGTTTGATGCGCCTTATAATCAGTTTCCATCGCCTCGGGTGTACAACTTTTCTGTGGTAGAATAGCCAAGACCAAGACACATATTACTTGCAAGAGATTGATAATGTGTAATCCAAGAAACACCTTATTTATATATAACTCACGATGAACTATAACCTGAACAACGGATATAACATAAATAACAAGCACAGGGATTGCCACAAACCATGTGACGACAATGAACCAAACTATCCAACTCAGATTATCCTCAGGGTCGTCTTCACCAACAAAGCACAGCATGACGAAGAATAGAAACAACGTAACAACTGCTAATGACATCATGCGTAGAGATGACCAGAAGAAGCCTTTCCAATTCCGCCTATAAGCATCTTCCGGATTAGTAACTTCCTTATGATAACTTAGTAGAAAGCCTATACCAAGGAGAAGAAAAGCGAGCAAAAAGATTATAACTGTTATCATACGATGATTAATTAAGTGGTAAAACGCTTGATACGAATAGTTGGTAAAGAATAAGTAGATGATCCCTCTTGAATCAAAGAGAGCCTCTCCTTGCATTAAGGAGAGGCTCTTCTCATATCAAGGAAACGCCCCCTTCCCATGCAAGAGAGCATTTCTTTGTGTGCAGTATTGCTTTTGTAGCTAACAAGACTATACCTCGCAACACATTAACCTGCCCCTTTCTTTCCTGCAAATATCTATTTTGTGAGAGAGTCCTACCCGTTCAGGGAGGATAGGTGAGGCTTGTCTTATTACTATTAAGCCTTCGGGTACTTCTTAAACCAGCCGTCAAGACGGAGGCGCATAACGCCGAAGAAGGCTTCAGAGAATATACCACCACTCATCTTACTAACTCCTTCACGGCGATTAACAAAGATGACTGGAACCTCTTTAATCTTAAAGCCTATCTTGTAAGAAGTGTACTTCATCTCTATTTGGAAAGCATATCCTTTAAACCTAATATCATCTAATGGGATAGTTTCCAACACTTTCCTACGATAGCAAACGAAGCCTGCTGTGGTGTCATGAACATGGAATCCCGTCACAGTCTGTACGTATTTACTAGCAAAATAACTCATTAGCACGCGTCCAATAGGCCAATTAACAACATTCACCCCACTAACATAACGTGAGCCAACAGCGACATCATAGCCTTCATCATGCGTCGCAGCATAAAGACGAGGGAGGTCGTTTGGATCGTGACTAAAGTCGGCATCCATCTCAAAGATATAGTCATAACCATGCTCCAAAGCCCACTTAAAGCCTGTAATATAAGCTGTTCCTAGTCCTAACTTACCAGTACGCTCGATAATAAACAATCGGTCAGAACAACCATTGTTTATCAATCGATGAACAATCTGCGCAGTGCCATCTGGACTTCCATCATCAATTACCAAGACATGAAAGAACTTATCCAAATTGAATACAGCATGGATAATCTTCTCTATATTCTCCTTCTCGTTATAGGTCGGTATGATTACTATACTATCGCTTGTCATAGGTTTTGTTTTTGTGCAAAAGTAGTATATTTATCTGAATGAAGCAAATAATCGAATAAAAACCAGTAGTCAGTTATTACTGATCTGGGTTATCTATAAATCCTTGGTACTTCTCTTCTAGTCCAGACATGACTGCTTTATACGCCTCAACCATAGTTTGCTTCTCAAACTCCGAACCCTTTCCCTTAGGCTGAATAGGTTCATGAATCGTTAAACGAAGTCTATTCCATACGGGGAAGTTCCAGTCTTTTGTTCGTGGCATAACGTCGAATGAACCATTAATAGTAATTGGGCATACTGGTAATTGCAGCTCATCAGCAAGCATAAAAGCACCTCGGCGGAAGTGAGCCATATGACCAGTAAAGCTGCGCGCACCCTCTGGGAATACCACTACTGACATCCCCTCGCGTAGCGTCTCACGTGCTTCATCGTATGTCTTCTTTATCTTGCTCGCCCCACTCTTATCTACAAAGATGTGGTGAGCCTGCTCACATGCAAGTCCAATGAGCGGTATCTTGCGGATAGCCTTCTTCATCATCCATTTGAAGTTACGCCCTAAGAAACCATAAATAAGGAAGATGTCGAATGCTCCTTGATGGTTACTAACAAAGACATAACTCTGTTTGGGGTCTAAGTGTTCACGCCCTTCTACCTTTACAGGGAGGAACAATAAGCGAATAGTAAACCATGACCACCACTTTCCAGGATAGTATCCCCAGAAGTGACCATTGCCTAATCGACAGCCAATCGTCGTTATCAAGGCTGTGAGAATAGAGGCAAGTATGAAAAGAGGAAGTACGATACATAATGTATAGAGGTCGTACAGAAGTGTTCCCATCAACGCAAAGAAGGATGGGTGATGAATAGTGTGTTTTGTGTGTCGTTGTAATGTCGAATTGCTCATAAGATAATTCTTTATTGCTTTCTTTTATTATTTGTTACTCGTTATTACTTCGTATGTAACGTTATTACTGTTACTTCATTTGGCATATTAAGACGGAAAGGGACGAGCCCACCAAGCCCTGCTGTGACATAGAGATAACGCCCGTCTTGCTCGTAGAGTCCATGATCTTCATGTTGTCTGAGGCTTGTTGGTCGCCATCCAAAGAGCTGCATCTGTCCGCCATGAGTGTGCCCTGAGAGCGTTAATTGGGCTGTTGTTTGAGGCAAGATAGAACGTTTCCAGGCAGAAGGGTCATGTTGCAACATAATGACAAATGCTCCTTTAGGAATCCCCATGGTCGCTTTCTTATAATTAGAATAGTTCGGGAATGGTGGCTTCCCATCATTCTCCGTACCACAGATATATATATCCTCACCCTTTGGTGAGCATATTATCACATTCTGATTACGCAAGAGTGTCCATCCCAAGCCCTTCTCTTCCTCCTTGACAAGCCTCATCTCTTGTGCAAGCTTCTCTTTCTTACTGCCAACGATATACTCCGTATAGTCATGATTACCCAACACAGAGATGGTACGCGACATCGGTTTACGAATGACCGCTTGCATTGCCTCCACCTCTTGTGGGCGCATATTCTGTATGTCACCAGTAAAACAAATAAGGTTAGCGTGCTGCTTTTCTATGCTATCCATCTCCGCTTTCAATATCTTCTCACGCCATCCATCAAAGGTTCCGAGATGCAAATCAGATACATGTACTATACGATAGCCATTGAAGGAGGCAGGTAGATTCTTAAAAGATAGGTCGATATGGTTCACTTTAATTGCTGATACACCAGCTGTAAGCCCATAGACATACACACCAAAAGCACCCACGCCCAATAGAACTCCTATGTAATGCCCCCAGTTACGAGGCGTGTGTGTGATATACTTACGCATTATCCAACCCAAGAAAGAACTAATAGCAAAGATTGTCTTTGGCACGACGAACATTCCAAGGAGGAATAGATAAGTGTTCAACCAAGTGAGGTCTACTGGTGCAAAGTTACGTATGGAAGCCAACAAACAAGTATAGACAACCATACCAATGCAGGGTATCCACCATAGAAGACGCTGCCACCAGGTTACATGATAACGCTTTCGGAAATAGTGCATATCGATGTACAAATCCGAAAGAACTATCATTAAAAGGAGGTATATCACAATTCTTGCTATCATCTCTTTAGTAGATTGGCACTTAAAAAAGTCCTTACTTGCTCGATGGGAAGCCCTCGCCGATGTGCATAGTCTTGTAGTTGTTCCTCATCAATCTTACCTAAATCAAAGTAACAAGCCTTTGGATGAGCGAAAATAAAGCCTGATACACTTGCATGAGGTATCATCATTCCTGTTTCGGTAAGCCTTATCCCAATCCCTTTCATATCTAGATTATGTTCAAGAAGGAAGTTCACACTTGTGTCAGGAAGTGACGGATAACCTATTGCAGGGCGTATTCCTTGATACTTCTCGGCATAGAGTTCCACTATCGTAAGCTGCTCATCAGGTGCATACCCCCAATACTTCCGCCTCACCTCTTCGTGCATTCTCTCTGCCGTAGCCTCTGCCAATCTATCAGATAGGGTTTGAGACAACATGTGAAGATAAGTATCAGCTTCGTTATCAGTGGTTATTGCTTGATCAACAGAGGTAGCAAAGATACCAACAGTATCAGTTATTCCTGAAGAAAGTGGGCGCACAAAGTCAGCAAGGCATAAGTTAGGTTTACCCTTCTTCACCCTTTGCTGACGCAACATAGGGATTCGGATTCCATTGATAAGGAGGTCATCTCCATCGCTATTAGCCTCACAAAGCGCAAAGACTGCACGTGTGTGATATTGCTCTTCCATACTTGCCAACATGGCTTCAGCATCTTGCTTCAATTCCTGCTGCGCATCTTTTGCCTTGCCATTCATCGACCAGGCATAATAGAAGTAAGGCCAATTAATATAAGGTGTAATGTCACTTATGTTGTAAGTGAGTATCTTACTCTTATTATCAGCTGGGCTTTCTTTCATATTCGGGATTATTTTGTGTTGCGGAAAGAGAGCCTCTCCCCTCTCGTTGTTGTGTCTAATTTGCCATTATCCAATAGGTGGTGCCCATTGCAGAAGGTGTGTATTACCTTCCATTGAAACGTGTGTCCCATCATCGGACTCCACTTACATTTACTCTGTATGCACGCTTCGTCTACTGTCCATGATTGATGCGGTTGAACAATCGTAACATCTGCTTTGTAGCCTTCTCGTAGATATCCACGCTTGTCTATCTTGAATAACTGCGCAGGAGCATGCGCCATTAACTCAACCAGTCGTTCGATGGTTAGAACGCCATTATCCACCAGTTCCAACATAGAAACCAGTGAGAACTGAATCATGGGCATACCCGAAGCAGCCTTGGCACAGCCTCCTTGCTTTTGAGAAAGAAGGTGAGGGGCATGATCAGTACCGATTGTTGTAATACGACCAGACATGAGTGCTTGTTGAATAGCGGCACGATCAGCTGGTGTCTTAACAGATGGATTGCATTTGATTAGTGCGCCTTTCGTAAGATAATCCTCGTTGGAAAAGATGATGTGGGCTATCACTGCCTCAAGAGTTATGCGCCCCTCATCTTCTGGATGACCTGCAAATGAAAGCTCTTTAGCCGTAGAAACGTGTGCAATGTGAAGTTGTGTCTTGTATTTCCTAGCAAGTTCAACAGCTAAGGAAGACGACTGACAGCAAGCCTCCTCACTGCGGATTTCCCAATGATGGGTAATGTCTGGGTCTTCTCCAAAGCGTTCTTTAGCTGCCTTCATATTCTGGTTTATGATACCAGAGTCCTCACAATGCGTCATAACAGGAAGCCCCAAAGAGGCTGCAACACGGAAGGTTGCCTCTAAGGAATCACGTTGGTCTACCAGCATATTCCCCGTTGAAGCTCCCATGAAGAGCTTTATTCCTGGAATGGAGTGGACATCTAATTGCTCAAATAACTTGCTATTCGCATTCGTAGCACCAAAGAAGAAACTATAGTTAACGTGACTTGACTTCGCAGCACGCGCCCACTTATCTTCCAAAGCCACTATAGTTGTGGTTTGGGGATTGGTATTTGGCATATCAAAATAGGATGTCACACCACCGAAAGCAGCCGCCCTACTCTCGCTCTCGAGGTCAGCCTTCTCTGTAAGCCCTGGTTCACGGAAGTGTACATGACTATCAATAACACCTGGCAAGACGAAACATCCCGTGGCATCGACTACCTCGTCAAATGTGCCACGGGCTGTTAGATTACCCTTAATAATCTCTTTGATACAATCATCCTCTATGATTATTGAGCCGAGAAAACTTCGACCTTCGTTGACGATAGTACCGCCTTGAATAAGTCTCCGCATATAATTATAAATGTTTTAGGGGTTTCATTGAGAATAAAGTAAGCCTCTATTGAGTCTTCCGAACCATCTATCTCTAATACTCAAAGCACTCTCCACAACTGCAATCATTCGTTATCACCCTTGTAACAATCCGTTATCACCCGTATGATACATCTGTATCACCCTTGTGATACTTAATTATCACTATTGTGACACGCCGTTATAACTATTGTGATAATTACTTTGGAATAGAGTCGCCTGCCATCTCTGCTGGTGTAGGAGGAGCCGTTGAAGCATTTGGCGTAGTACCTGGCGCATCGTTCATCGGTGCATTTGCGGGTTCAGCCATACCATTCATCTCCTTTTGAGCCTGCAAGAAATCAGCGTAGAAAGTCTTTATCTCGGGGTTATTCTTAAAGTTATCTGTTGCCTTTGTCATGATGAACTCGACCCAAGAAGGTAGTTGATTAACAGCATTAGCATACATATAATCATTCATCCAAACAGGGTAGGCATCAGGCGTAGTATCGTATGATATGCGTGTCATAAAGCACCACGGACCTAACACGTTATCAAAGTTTTCAGTCACAAACTTGGTGAATAACTTGTCACTCTTTGCGTACACGCCTAGTGCCTTCTTAATAAGTCGGGCATTGATAGTCTCCTCGTCGTGTCCATTTAGTATTGCGGCACTCTCCTCATGATCGATCTCTCCATACTGATTTCGTAGTTGAGTAAACTTCGTCCAGAAGTCGTTTAACTTATCATTCAATGGTGTTCCGCTAACGCGTTGTTGGGTATTATCCAGTTTTACTACTATATCTCCACCTTCAATAACAACGGGGAATTGAAGGTTAACATCATCCATAAAGACTTGCGCCACCCTAACAGAATCTATCGTACCATGGAATGAGAACTGTCCATGAACGACGTCACATGAATCTAAATTAACCAATGAGTCCGCCTTATCTACCTTGAGATAGAGCTTCCGACCATCTAAACTTGAGACGTTAGAAGTGCCTTGTATATTGAAAGAACTTCCACAAGAAGTGCAAGCGATAAGCGTTAAAAGTGCGTAAAGAACTTTATTCATAGGTCATTCAACTGGTTCTGTTTTGACAAAAGTACAACGTATAATTGATGCCAAGAAACATTTTTATTCAAATTAAAACTATCTATTCCTCTTTTAGACTTTTTTAGTTACTAACCCTATTGGAGTTCCTTTTTAAGCTCATAACTAATGCGATGTGAGGTGTACATCTCTAGGATTGCTGAGATTAAAAGGAGTATCACCCAATTATGATGAAAGACGTTCACGTAAGTGGTATAACCCTCAGCTGTATTAGAGAACACAGGGCGAAGGAACATATAAGAGTCCTCCACCATAAAGAAGCCAGCAATGATAAAACCAAAGCCAGCAATAGTCATAATCTTACGTAAGCGACGGATAGTCAGAGAAGAACCATCATATCGTTGGCGTGACTGCATTAAGACGAAAGCAAGAGCACCGATAAGCATTATCCAACATGCAACGTGTTGAACAATGAAAAAGGCGTAGAGCCCTGCACCTGCAACCATCGTTATTCCACCAAGAAGATAGATTATTGATTCGAATTTACTCAGTTGTCTCATACTTTTGGGTATTATCTAGCTGTTCATCATCGCTTAGCACGAAGATATCCTCATCTTCAGTCTTCATGAAATAACGCTCCCTTGCGATGCGAGCAATCGCTTTCGGGTCACGCTTTAAGTCCTTTAGTTGTTGGGTATCATGATGATATTGCCTATCATACTTTTGGATTTCTACCTTCAAGTCTTTAATCTGGTAGGCATATTCTATACGCTTCATAAAGCTATTCTCATCCAAGACTCCTACAATAAGAACGCCCAAGAGGATAACAATATGAAACTTGAACCGACTTAGAAAGCCAAGTATATGTCCAGTAATCTTGCTCACTTATTACTCAATTTTGTGCAAAAGTAAGGAAAAGATTGCACATGTTGGCATGTAGCAAACAGATTTTTAGCAAATTAACAATTTAATATCTATGCTCTAAGAGCGTCTTTTCTCAACTTTTATTACCTTTGCATCACGAATTAGAAAAGTATGATTTATGGATGAATATATCGTCTCGGCGCGTAAGTATCGACCGATGTCCTTCGACTCTGTCGTTGGTCAACAGGCATTGACTACCACGCTGAAGAATGCCGTAAAAAGTGGCAAATTGGCTCATGCCTATCTCTTCTGTGGACCGCGAGGAGTGGGTAAGACGACTTGTGCACGTATCTTTGCTAAGGCTATCAACTGCGAGAATCCCACCAAAGAGGGTGAGGCTTGCAATGAATGCGAGAGCTGTAAAGCCTTTGCCGAAGGGCGCAGTTACAACATATTTGAGCTTGATGCAGCAAGTAACAACTCGGTTGAGAACATCAAGACACTTATGGAGCAGACCCGTATTCCACCGCAAGTTGGACGATACAAAGTGTTTATCATCGATGAGGTTCACATGTTATCAACAGCTGCCTTTAACGCATTTCTCAAGACATTAGAGGAACCTCCTGCACACGTTATATTCATCCTTGCGACCACAGAGAAGCATAAAATCCTGCCAACCATATTGTCTCGTTGCCAGATATATGACTTCGAACGCATGACAGTTCCTAATATCATCAACCACTTAAAGGCTGTTGCTGAGAAAGAGAACATACAATATGATGAGCAAGCTCTCAATATCATCGCAGAGAAAGCAGATGGTGGTATGCGTGATGCACTCTCTATCTTCGATCAAGTAGCAAGTTTCTCACAAGGCAATATCACCTACCAAAAGGTAATAGAAGACCTCAATGTACTTGATGAAGACAATTATTTCAACATCATCAATCTTGCCCTTGAGAATAAGGTAAGCGACATTATGGTTCTTCTGAACAATGTTATCAACAAAGGTTTTGATGGTGGTCACCTCATCAACGGACTTGCTTCGCACGTTCGCAACGTATTGATGGCAAAAGATGTACAAACTCTTCCATTGTTAGAGGTTAGCGAACAACAATGCAAACGATACCAAGAGCAGGCGCAGAAGTGCCCTACTCTCTTCCTATATAACGCATTGAAGATTATGAACCGATGTGATGTTGAATATCGACAAAGTTCTAATAAGCGTTTACTCGTTGAGCTAACACTCATCCAAATAGCACAAATAACTCAGAAGGACGATGATGTCCCAGCCTCGGGGCGTAGCCCTAAACGATTAAAATCCCTGTTCAAGAATCTTATTGTAAAGGCTCAACAGAAACCGACTCAGCAGGTGGTTGGGAGCCTTAGACATCATCATGAGGAGTCTCACAAGTCAACTGACAACGAGACACCTGTAACCATTGCGCCCTCTTCTAACAGCTCTTCCGAAGCGTTAACAAGCAATCATAGTGGTGCAGCCGTCGTCACCCATGGTTTACCTACATCGATTAACTTAGGAGGAATGGGGCTTTCGGTCAGCAACTTACTCAAAGGAGAAGAACGTAAAAACACCAATGCCAACGAGCCAGAAGTAACCAACAAAGAGGAGAAAGAGGAGTTTTCTCAACAAGAACTCATCGTACAATGGCGTGCAATGTGCAAACGTATGCCTAACGGGATGCAAGCTCTTGCACAGCGCATGGGCAATATCACCCCTACAATAACAGCTTTCCCGAATATTCAGATACTTGCTGAAAACAATATCCAACTCAGTGAGTTGCTACCTATCAAGGCTCGTATCCGAGCTACATTGGCTAAGTATCTGCATAACGGACAGCTTGAAGTGGACATTAGACTTGCCAAACAAGAGGAGATAAAGCCAATGCTTACACCTCATCAAGAACTCGAGAAACTCAAAAAAGAGAATCAACCCGTATTGAGACTCATTGAGGCTCTATCGTTGGATTTGGCTTAGAATAGTTTAGTTGACATTCCGCTCAATAGTGCAACACTCTTACTAGTGCAAGAGATAATAAAAGACTGAAAAGAAGAAGAGCCTTTCTTATCATTAAAGAGAGGCTTTCTTCATAGCAAAGAAACGCCTTCCTTAAATAAAGGAAAGTACTTCTTCAATTCATACTAACAATCAACAGGTTTAGAGACTGACAAAAGTAGCATAATTAGTCAGCATGGGTAACATCTCACAAGACTGCTAAATAGAAACGTTAAAATAGCGTAATGATATTTGAATTCACCATTATTTCTGTACTTTTGCATGGTTTTAGGCAATGAGAAATAAGAGCATTATACTCCTACTATCGTTCGTCATCGTGTGTGCGATGGCAAGTGTTCGTATGCCAGTACCGCAACCTAAGAAAGCAAAGAAGGTTAAGGGTAATGTCATTGCAGTGGACAGCTTGCTAAAAGGCAATGCTGGGAACGATGAGAAAAAGGTTGAAGGAAACGCACAAGATACCACGAAGATGGACTCTCTTCAGTTGGCTATCTATCACCATAACAAGGCTATTGATGATTCGATTAGGGCTGATAGCATTATGAAATCACGCTCAAATGGAATCAACTCTCCAGTTACTTATTCTGCACAGGACTCTTTGGTCTATGATGCCAGCACGGGAACTGCCTACTTATACGGCGGTTCTAAGGTCGATTATGAGAATATGAAGCTGGCGAGCGATAAGGTGTTTATGAACCTCGACAGCAGTTTGGTGCGTGCAACGGGTACTCCCGATTCAACAGAAGAGGGTGGAATCAAAGGGAAGCCACTCTTTACTATGGGCAAAGATGAGTACAAGAGTGACACAATGGCATTCAACTTCAAATCAAAGAAAGGCCTGATTAAGGGTGTCTACACCGCACAACAGGATGGTTTCCTTAGTGGTGAGGTGGGCAAAAGAGACTCTACTGGGGTCATATACTTACAACATGGACGCTATACAACGTGTGACGACCCTCATCCCGACTTCTATATTGCACTCTCAAGAGCCAAGGTTCGACCAGGAAAAGACGTTGTCTTTGGTCCTGCCTATCTAGTGGTAGCTGACATTCCATTGCCTTTAGCCATCCCTTATGGCTTCTTCCCCTTCTCAAAGAAATACTCCAGTGGATTCATCATGCCTAATTATGGTGATGAAAGTAACCGTGGTTTCTATCTCCGCGATGGTGGTTATTACTTCGCAATAAGCGATAAGTGGGACTTAAAACTGTTGGGGGAAATTTACACCAAAGGCTCTTGGGGACTATCAGCAGCCAGCAACTACCGCAAACGTTATCGTTATTCAGGTTCGTTCCTGTTTAGTTATCAAGATTCAAAGACGGGTGATAAGGGCTTACCAGACTACTCCGAACAGGAGAGCTTTAAGATTCAATGGAACCATAGACAGGATCCGAAAGCGAATCCATACAGCTCTCTTGCTGCCAGCGTGAACTTTGCTACGTCAAGTTATGAGCGTAACAACCTCAATAGCTTATACAACCCACAGACCTTAACACAGTCTACTCGTACTTCTTCTGTTAGCTGGAGTACGAATTTCTCAAGCATAGGCTTGTCACTAAGTGCTACCACAAACCTATCGCAGAACATGCGTGATAATACCATACAAATGACCCTCCCCGACTTGAATATCAGCCTAAGTCGCTTCTATCCATTCAAGCGGAAGCATGCTGTGGGTAAGGAGCGTTGGTATGAGAAAGTATCTATGAGCTATACTGGACAGTTATCTAACTCGATCACAACTAACGAGGATAAACTATTGCACTCGAACCTCTTTAAGGACTGGCGGAACGGCTTCCAACACACGATTCCAGTACAGGCTAACTTCACCTTATTTAATTATATCAACGTCACACCATCGTTCAATTTCGTTGACCGAATGTATTCAAAGAAGGTGAATCGCTCGTGGGATGCAATCCATCAGACGGAGGTGAAAGATACAACATACGGTTTCCACAATATTTATAATTGGAGTATGAGCGTTGGAGCAAGTACGAAGTTATATGGTTTCTGGAAGCCTAATCGTAAGCTGTTTGGCGATAAGATCCAAGCGATCCGACACGTCATCACCCCTCAAATCTCATTCTCTTATTCCCCTAACTTCGGCTCTCGTCATTATGGTTACTACGATAGTTACCAATACACGGACGCAAGCGGTAACGTGAAACTCGTTGAGTATTCTCCTTACCAAGAGGAGCTTTATAGCGTACCAGGAAAGACGAAAACGGAGATGATTTCATGGGATGTTAGCAACAATCTGGAGATGAAGATCAAGAGTGACAAGGACTCTACTGGATTTAAGAAGATTAGTCTCATTGACGAGTTGGGAGCGACGATGTCTTACAATGCAGCAACCAATTTCCATCGCTGGAGTGACCTAAGTGTACGACTCCGATTAAAGTGGTGGAAGAATTACACATTCTCTATGAATGCCCAATTCGCTACTTATGCATACGAGTTAGACGCTAGTGGCAAACCATACGTTGGTAACCACACAGAATGGGGATATGGTCGCTTACCTCGATTCCAGGGTATGTCGCAGAACTTCTCATTCACTCTTAACCCAGAGAAGTTGCGTAAGTGGTTCGGACATAAGGATGATAAGGACGACAACAAGGTTTCAGAAGGAAGCGATGGACCAGATACCAACATCGAATCGAACATGGATGACGACCTCGAAAAAGGTAAATATGCAGCCAAAAAGAAGCGTGGTAACATCGCAGAAACAGATGAGAACGGTTACATGAGATTTAATATGCCATGGTCATTAACCATCGGTTATGGTATCACAATGCGTGAGAATACAGGTGGAAAGTTCAATACAAAGACCATGCGTTACCCTTATAAGTTCACACAGACATTGAATGTCTCAGGGAATATTCGTATCAGTGACGGATGGAACATCAACTTCTCTAGTGGCTATGACTTCGAGAATCACGCCATGAGTATGACAACAGCTAGCCTGTCTCGCGACCTTCACTGCTTTAATATGAGTGCGTCAGTTGTATTGGCACCTTACACCTCTTACAACTTTACTTTCCGTTGTAATGCATCAACACTAACGGATGCCTTGAAGTATGATAAACGTAGTGGTATCACCAGAACAATACAATGGTACTAAGTTCTCACAGAATATAAATAAATGAAGAGACAAGCTCCTTCTTATTCAAATACACAACTCAAACAATAAAGAAATATGAAGAAACAAACACAGGCTATCCACCTGTCTTACAAGCGTCGGGATGCTTATGATGCTTTAAGTATGCCTGTATATAATGCAGTTGCCTACGAGTTCGACAATGCCCAAGTAATGGCTGATGCTTTCTGTGGACGTATTGACGCCCCAGACTACTCTCGTGTTGAGAATCCAACAGTAACAAATCTGGAGTTGAGAATCAAAGCTTTGACAGGTGCAGAGCGTGTAACGGCTCTTAACTCGGGTATGGCTGCCATCAGTAATACAATGTTTGCCATCGTTGAACAAGGTAAAAATGTAATTACATCACGCCATCTCTTTGGCAACTCCTACTCTCTTTTGACATCAACTCTCAAACGACTTGGAATAGAGGAAAAGCTTTGTGACCTTACAGATGTTGCTTCCGTAGAGGCTCAAATAGATGAGAATACATGCTGTTTGTTCCTTGAGATTATGACAAACCCTCAGTTGGAGGTAGCCGACGTAAAGGCTTTGGCTGATATAGCACATAGACATGGTATTCCTGTTGTTGCCGATACAACGATTATTCCTTTCACTCAGTTCTCTGGCAAGGAGTTGGGAATTGATATTGAGGTGGTATCTAGTACGAAGTATATCAGTGGAGGGGCTACATCATTGGGCGGACTTATCATCGACTATGGAGCATACTCAGCTATCACTGACCGATTGATGAATGAGATGCTATTTAACCTCGGTGCATACATGACACCACAGGTTGCTTACATGCAGACATTGGGCTTGGAGACGCTTGAGGCACGTTACCGCATACAGTCAAGTAATGCCTTAGAATTAGCAAAGAGACTGCGCACACTTGCACCTATTCGTAAAGTAAACTATGTTGGACTGGCTGATAACCCTTATCACGAGCTGTCTGTTCGCCAATATGGAGAGACTGCTGGTGCAATGGTAACCATTGATTTAGAAAATCAAGAGGCTTGTTTCAGGTTCCTCAACAACCTAAAACTCATTCATAGAGCCACAAACCTCTTCGATAACCGCACACTTGCAATACACCCTTCAAGTACTATTTTCGGACTCTTTACACCCGAGGAACGCACTGCTATGGACATATTTGATACGACCATACGCCTCAGTATTGGATTGGAGAGCGTTGATGATCTGTTTGATGATATTAAACAAGCATTGGACGTATGATGAAGACGTATGATTTCGATACTTTGATTGATCGTTCGGGGAGTGGTGATTTAAAGCATGAAGCCCTCCTCCCACGTTGGGGACGTAATGACCTCTTACCTTTATGGGTGGCTGATATGGATTTCGCCACGCCCGATTTCGTGGTAGATGCACTCAAAGAGCGATTGAATCATCCTATCTTTGGCTATACCGTTGACCCATCCGATTATCGTCCTGCTATCATCGATTGGATTCGTACACACCATCATTGGGAAGTTAAATCAGAATGGTTAAGTTTCATTCCTGGTATTGTTAAGGGGATAGGTCTTGTCGTAAACGTATTCACAAAGCCTGATGAGAAGGTGATTATTCAGCCTCCTGTCTATCATCCTTTCCGCCTAACTCCAGAGGGAAATCATAGGGAGGTGGTATTTAATCCACTACTTCGTCGTGAAGATGGATACTACGATATGGACTTTGAAAACCTTGAGCAGGTTTGTGATGAGAAGTGTCGTGTGCTCATTCTATGCAATCCTCATAACCCAGCTGGACTATGTTGGTCGAAGGACACATTGGTTCGTTTGGCTGATTTCTGTTATCAACATCACATCCTTGTAATCAGTGATGAGATACACAGTGACATGGCACTTTTCGGTAATCAACACGTCCCCTTCGCTAGTGTTTCCCAGCATGCCGCAGACATTAGTATTACTTTCGGCGCACCAACCAAGACGTTTAACATGGCTGGAATTGTTAGTTCTTACGCCATTGTTCCTAATGCAGAATTACGTGAGAAGTTCTTTGGTTGGCTAAAAGCAAACGAACTTGACGAACCTACGCTTTTTGCTCCTATTGCCACGATTGCCGCTTTCCGTAAGGGTGAAGAGTGGCGTAAGCAGATGTTAGCATACGTGGAAGAGAATGTGAAATTCGTGGAGGAATATTGCAAAGAGTACATTCCAGGCATACATCCATTACGCCCTCAAGCAAGTTTCTTGATGTGGTTAGACTGCAACGAACTAGGTCTCAACCATGAACAACTCCTCGATCTCTTCATTGACAAGGCTCATCTGGCATTGAATGATGGTGAGATGTTCGGTCCTGGAGGCAAAGGTTTCATGCGTTTAAACATCGGAACCCCTCGCTCCATACTGCGTCAAGCATTGAGCCAGTTGGCTGATGCTGTAAGAGGACTATAGGGAAGCCCCCTCTCAAAGAGGGATGTTTCCCTTATTCCGTCCTATCCGGATAATATTTTGAAGACACAACAAACATATTTTAAAGACATAGTAACATATAACAACAAATTGTTGTAGCAACAAAATATGTCATTAAAAAATATGTATCTATGGCATCATATCTAAACCCTATGTTACTACCCCCTTGTGTTCGTATGTTACCATGTCTTCAAACCCTATGTCATTAAATAATATGTTCTTCTGTCATTTTGTCTCTAAATCCCATGTTCTTCTGTCTCACACAAAAGCCTCACCCCGTTAGGCGCCCCCCTCTCTGTAGGAGAGGGGCTGGGGGTGAGGCCGTACCACGGAAGCGAGAGAACCAAATTAATACACTAGTTTTGAAAGACATTAATTTCACAATTAATATAATCGATTGTCTTATTACAGAACGATTGATACCCTGAATCAACCTAATAAATGCTCCCGTGGTAAAAAAGAAAGCCTCCTAAAAG
>NZ_JAPWAR010000024.1:0-39640 GCF_041433025.1 Prevotella sp. 20925_1_30
ATGCTGAGGCTCACACTGATGTATTACACTGATTTCATCTCATTTATGGAAAATCCACAAAATGATGAACTCATCATAATAGCTGAAAAGGCAAATTCACCACCAAAAGAACTTAACTTATTTGATTAGGGGGCTTGGATTTCAAAAAAGAATGCGGAATTACCTATATAAAGACAATTCCGCAAGGATTTATATGTTATTTAAGTTTTACCGGACAGCAATATATTCTAATAATTATGTTACTCTCTTGTACCCTTTTACCCTTCCAAATAACTCTTTACTTTTCTACCTATAAAAAAGCGAGGAGCCCAATAAGGTTCCTCGCTTTATATGAATAGGATATTGAATTATCCGAAGTTATCGTACATGATTGCATCCTGATCAACACCGATGCTATCAAGATAATCAGTAACAGTCTTGATAAGCATTGGAGGTCCACAGAGATAATACTCACAATCCTCTGGTGCCTCGTGATCCTTTAGATACTCATCACGGATGCAGTTTACTGCAAAACCAGTGTAATACTTCACGCCAGCCTCATCAGCCTTAGGATCCTGCTGGTCGAGAGAGAGGTGGAAGTGGAAGTTTGGATATTCCTTCTCAAGCTCCCAGAAGTCTTCAAGGAAGAAAGCTTCATTGAGTGAACGTGCACCATAGAAGAAGTGCATTTCACGGTCACGAGTGTGGAGGGTCTTTGTCATGTGCATAATTTGCGCACGCAAAGGAGCCATACCAGCACCACCACCAATCCAAATCATCTCCTTACCAGAAGTAAAGTTAGGATGGAAGTCGCCGTAAGGACCACTCATCATCACCTTATCACCCTCCTTAAGAGAGAAGATATAGGTAGAGCCAATACCAGTTGGTACGTTCTGGAAACCAACCTGTGGACGAGGCAAGAAAGGTGGTGTTGCAATACGAACAGTCAGTGTGATGATATCACCCTCAGCTGGATAGTTCGCCATAGAGTATGCACGAACAGTTGGCTCAGGATTCTTTCCCTTCAGAGAAAGGAGATTAAACTGCTTCCAAGGACCGAGGTATTCCTCCCCGATATCGTTCTTATCAAAGTCCTTATCATAGTCGATACAATCGTAGGCAGGGATAGAAATCTGTGCATAAGAGCCTGGGATGAAGTCCATGTGTTCGCCAGGAGGCAAGGCAACCTTGAACTCCTTGATAAAGCTTGACACATTCTTATTAGAGATAACAGTACACTCCCACTCCTTAACGCCCATGACAGACTCAGGAACCTTGAGTGACATATCACCCTTCACCTTACACTGACAACCCAAGCGCCAGTGGTCTTTGATCTCTTTACGGCTGAAATGAGGACGCTCAGAGTCGAGAATTTCACCGCCACCTTCTACTACCTGCAACTTACACTGCCCACAGCTACCCTTTCCACCACAGGCAGAAGGGAGGAAGACACCGTTCTCATTCAGCGTAGACAATACCGAGCTACCCTGATCGACGGTCATCTCCTTATCACCATTAATAGTTAATTTCACCTTTCCACTTGGGCTAAGATACTTCTTAGACACCAATAGGAGAATCACCAACACGAGGATGGTGATAAGGAATACCACAATACTTATTGTTATGAATTGTCCCATTGTTTACTTAAATTTTAAGTCCTGAGAAGCACATCATAGCCATTGCCATCAGTCCTACAGTAATAAATGTAATACCAAGACCCTGCAAAGGCTTTGGTACATCAGAATACTCCATCTTCTCACGAATAGCACCCATTGCCACGATGGCTAACGTCCAGCCGAGGCCAGAACCAGTACCATAGACCAGTGCATCCCATACAGTACCGATATACTGAGTGCTTGCTGGGTCAAGACCGATACGCTGTTGCATAAAGAGGGAAGCACCCATGATAGCACAGTTAACGGCTATCAACGGCAAGAAGATACCCAATGCGCCGTAAAGAGATGGTGAGAACTTTTCGACAGCCATCTCCACAATCTGCACAATACCAGCAATAACGGCAATAAAGAGGATAAAACTAAGATAAGTAAGGTCGACCCCCTCTGCAAGACAGTCTGGTCCAAGGACCTTAGTCAGCAAGAGATAGTTAATTGGTGTGGTCACAAGCAACACGAAAGTCACGGCTACACCAAGACCCAATGATGTCTTCACGCTCTTAGAAACGGCCAAGTAAGAACACATACCGAGGAAGAACGCAAATATCATGTTGTCCACAAAGATGGACCGGAAGAATAAACTAATAAGATGTTCCATAATTACTTCTTGTCTTCTTTATAGAAATAAGCACGATGAACCCAAATAACACAACCCAAGAGGATGAGTGCCATGGCTGGCATTGACATCATTCCGTTGTCCATATAACCCGCATCATAGAAGCTCTGTGGCAAAATCTTGAAGCCAAGCAATGAGCCACGACCGAAGAACTCACGGATAGCACCCACGATAACAAGTATCATAGCGTAACCTAAACCATTGCCGACGCCATCGAGAAAACTTGGCCATGGCTTATTGGTCATGGCAAACGCCTCAAGACGTCCCATAAGGATACAATTGGTAATGATAAGTCCTACATAGACAGAAAGCTCTACACTCACATCGTAAGATACTGCCTTAAGAATCTGACTAACAATCGTTACCAATGCAGCCACAACCACTAACTGTACGATAATACGAATACGATTAGGGATGGTGTTGCGGATAAGTGAAATAATAACATTTGAGAATGCCGTGATAATAGTAACGGCAAGTCCCATCACAATCGCCGGCTTCAGCTGTGAAGTTACGGCAAGGGCAGAACAGATTCCGAGCACCTGGACCATAATTGGGTTGTCCAGATTCAGCGGATTGCTGAACACCTCTCTATTTTGTTTTGAGAATAAATCCATATTCTTATTGTTCTAAAGATTAGAATATTATTTGCTGTTCAGGAATTTAACGTAAGGCTGAAGTCCACCCTTGTCTGCATGGAACATCTCTGTTACACCATTACTGGTAAGCGTTGCACCTGTTACGGCATCTACCTGCGTAGATGGGTCTTCGATCTTCTTTTCAACAGCAAGTGCTATCTTCTGAGTATCGTTTCCACTAAAGAGATGCTTACCCTTGAACAAATCCTGCCATGCCTTGTTGTCTTTGATTTCAGCACCGAGACCAGCAGTCTCACTCTCGTGGTTAAAGTAAGCTCCAAAGACGGTTCTCTTATCACCATTGATAGCGATGAAACCATTGATAGGTCCCCAAAGACCGTTACCATAAACAGGGATAACATACTTATCTTCACCGTTTACCTTACAGCGGAACAAGGCAAGTTTGCCCTCCTTGGCATCCTTACTATTCAACTTAAAGCCAGCATCAACGCCACCCTGCTTACCAGCCTCAACTACCTTACCATTAGCATCGATAATGTCATCGGCCACGATAATCTTCTTCCAGAGTTCAACAGCTTCTTCGTTGCTCATATTACGGTCCTGATTGAGCGCAAAGAGAATCTGCTTCTGCTGATCAAGCTGTACGTTAGCATCCTGCATAGGCTTCAATGCTTGGAACACGAAAGCAAGCAAAAAGGCTACAATCAGCACGAGGATGGCAGAATAGATAATTGTATAAGAATTACTATTAGTTTTCATTTTCATCGTCCTCCTTATTTATTTAGCACGCTTAGCGCGCTTGCTGATGTTTGACTGAACTACACAGTAGTCGATGAGTGGGGCAAACATATTACCAAAGAGGATGGCAAGCATCATACCCTCTGGGTAACCTGGGTTTAACACACGGATGATGATAGCCATCGCTCCGATGAAGAATCCATATACCCACTTACCTGTCTCTGTACGAGCAGAGGTCACTGGGTCGGTTGCCATAAAGACTGCTCCGAAACAGAAACCACCCAAGACAAGGTGCTCATACCAGTGGATTGGCGTTGCACCAGTTGACTGGAAGAGAAGTCCCATCGCTGTTCCACCGAGGAAAACACTTAACATAGTCTTCCAACTGGCGATGTTCGTCCACAGAAGGATAACTGCTCCGATAGCGATAGCGATAACAGAGGTCTCACCAACAGAGCCTGGGATGAGTCCTACTACCATATCGCAGATAGAAGTGTTCACCGTTGTTCCCTGTGCAATCTCGCCCAATGGAGTTGCCATAGTGAAGCCATCAGGCAAGGTGTAACCAAGTCCGAAGATAGCATCCTTTGCCACCCATATACTGTCACCAGTCATCTTACTTGGATAAGAGAAGAAGAGGAAGGCACGTGCAGCTAATGCTACGTTAAAGATATTCATACCTGTTCCACCGAAGATTTCCTTCGTGAAGATAACAGCAAAGGCTACTGCAAGCACAAGAATCCAAAGTGGTGTGGTCACAGGAATAATCAATGGAATCAGAATACCTGATACAAGATAACCTTCCTGAATCTCCTCACCCTTCCACTGTGCCCAAGCAAACTCAATACCTAAGCCGACAATGTAAGACACAAGAATCTTTGGCAACAGGGCAAGCATACCATAGAGAAACATTCCCCAGCAGGTAGCATCAGCCAACTTACCAGCTGCTAAAGCGTTCTGATAGCCGATATTGTACATACCGAAGAGCATCGCTGGTACCAATGAAAGTACCACCAAACTCATAATTCGCTTCGAGTCAATAGCGTCATGGATAGAAGTACCGCTCTTTGATGTCTCGTTAGGAACATAAAGGAACGTCTCGAAACCATCGTAGACACTCTTGAAAGCGTGAAGCTTTCCGCCCTCCTCAAAGTTTGGGCGTATCTTATCGAGATAATTTCTTAAACTCATAATACTTTTATTATAGGGTTCTTAAAGTCCAAAAAATCAGTTTCCAAATTGTTACAAAGCTTTTGTAATGCTATTACAAGTTAGCTGTAATGTTATTACAAGCCTTTTGTAATGTTACTACAAAGCATTTGTAATGCACTCATCAAGCATGGTTTACATCCTTTTACGTCTATAACAGCTGATGGGATTATCATTAATAACACTTTGAGAAACTTTATTTAAAACTATAGTTAAAGTTATTGTGGGCTTTTGACCCCTATGCATTCTCTTTTCTAAGGATATCTAATCCCTCACGAACAATCTTCTGCAATGGTAATTTTGAGCTATCGACAAACTCTGCAAGAGCGAAGTCTTCAGGACTTACTTCATAAATCCCCAATTCTTCTTGACGGTCGATATTACCTGAGATAATTGATTTCACGAGATACTCACCATAGATATCCATGGGTAATACCTTATCATATTCTCCGCTCATAATCATGTGACGTTCACCACCTTTTACACGAGCATCAAGGTCATAAGTCTTCTTTCCTTGCAACCAAGTGAAGTAACTACGTGAGGTTGAGAAATCTTTGAAACGAGGAAGCATCCAGCCGAAGATTTCATGTACATCATCACCCTCTGGAATCAATGTTACCTCAGAAGTATGTGCTCCAAGTACAGCCTCATCTGATGCAACAACACCTGTAAGAGGATTACCATTGAGAACTCTCACATGGCAACCATCAGCAATATTATCTGCCAAAATATCCTTCAAAGGAGTACCAACAAGCGCATCAACATATCCTGTCTGCTTCACCCTACTACCAGCAATAGCTACACGACGCACAAGAGAGACCTTACCTGTATTGAATAATCGACCAAAGAAAATAACAGCAGTAGGATCTACTGTCCACACGATTTCGCCCTTATTAACAGGAGAAATATTGTTCACTTGCACGCCAACATTACCAGCAGGACATGGACCATCAAAGACATTTACGTTAACATCCTTAGCGTTCACTAAAACATTAGCTGATTGTTTCGCGCCAATACCGAGATAAACAGTTGCAATCTTAGACAGCGCTGTTAAACCCGTTTGGAAGTCCTTCTCCTGTCCTTTCAATTCAAATTCGAAGTCGCCTTGCAATGGTTTATCACGAAGAGCAGAAACAAAGATAGCCTTTGGTTCCGTGTTTGGTCGAGTTGCAACAGCATAAGGTAACTGATTGATATAACCAAACAAACCCGCTTTTAACAAAGAACTTTTCACCTCTTCAGCAGATAAGTTATCTACTTGCTTAACACCGAAGTCTGTAAATTCTTGTTGAGTATCAGCTTCGATTTTCACACGCAGCACTTTACGTCTCGCTCCACGTTCAATGGCCGAAACTATACCGCTCACAGGTGAAGCAAAACCTACATCAGGGCAACCCTTGTCCACAAACAGTGAGTCGCCAGCTCGAACATGTTCACCCTCACGAACTACAACTTTCGGCGTTAAACCTATAAAATCATCCGGCACCAATGCGTACTCCTTAGATGATTTTACAGACAACATCTGCTCTTGTGCACGTCCTGTAAGGTTAATGTCTAAGCCCTTTCGTAACTTAATTACATTTGCCATAACAATTATATAAATGCGATATTATCTTATTTCATTCATGAATATTGTGCAAATGTAGCAAAATTTAAGGAGATTAGGAACATTTATATGTATTTATTTCAGCGCAAAATGTTTTTTTAGTAGTTTTGCAAATGCATTGAAGAAGCTTAGAACCACTTTCCGATGGATTATATGGACTTTAGTTAGTCTTTATATTGTCTTGATTGTATTGTTGCACATCCCAACAATACAAACTTTTGTTGCGCATAGAGTAGCAGATGCTGCTTCAACAAAGCTAGGAACAGAAGTTCGTATTGGGCGTATAGACCTCGGCGTTTTAAATAGGTTTATCCTCGATGATATTCTTATTTATGATCAAAACAAAAAGAAGATGGTTTCGGCCTCTCGTATTGGTGCAAAAATTGATATTATGCCATTACTCCGTAGTGGAGATATTAATATCTCTTCTGCACAGATCTTTGGATTAGACGCCAACTTATACAAAAAAGATAAGGATGCCAAGCCTAACTTTCAATTTGTCTTAGATTCTTTAGCTTCCAAGGATAATAGTAAGAAAACCCCATTACACCTAGCCATTAATAGCCTTGTCATTCGTAATGGCAAAATTAAATATGACATATTAGATGCTCCCCAAACGCCCAATAAGTTCAACATTAACCATCTTTTGTTAAGCAGTATATCCTCACACATCATTGTGAACAAGCTGGATAATAACTCCCTTTGGGCTAATCTTAAATCCTTGTCATTTAACGATGCTTCTGGAATAAGCGTCAAACAACTTACATTTGAAACAAAGATAGACCAACACCAAGGTTTTATCAATGATTTTAGCCTCATATTGCCTAATAGCCATGTGAAGTTAAAACAATTATCTACTCATTACCAATTAGAAAATAAGAGACTAATAAATAAAAGTTTAAAATATTCTATTAAAGGATTTAAGGCAGACTTTACTCCTTCTGATTTTGCACCTTTCACAGATGACTTGAGAAGCCTTCATACAAACTATTCCACTGCTTTGGAGGCAAAAGGCACATACGATGATGTTAGAATTGGACTTTTATCCATAAAGAATGAAGATTTATCAACATTATTACACGCTAAAGGTTGGGTTAATAATTTACACCATAGACCTAATTGGAAATTCTCTCTTAATCCGATAACAATAAACAATGCGACATTAAAAACCATTGCAAAACTTCTACATCAAGCAATCCCTTCAACACTTAACAATCTTGGTGATATTTACTATAAAGGTTCCGTATCCTCTATTGGAGGAAATCTTAATGCACATGGAACATTAAGAAGTAGTGCTGGAGAAGTACGATTAACAGCCAATGTTTATGGTAAAAACATTCGCGCGAAAGTAAATACATCTAACTTTAATCTTGGGCGAGTACTAGCTAATCCTGACTTTGGAATGATTAGTACAAATATCTTCGTTGATGGGAAAACTAACCTTTCATATATATTAACAAAGGGTGACATCTTTTCTTTCGAATATAAAGGATATAACTATAAAAATGTTCATCTCAACAGCTTATATAAGGAGGATGCCTTTATAGGAGATTTATCTATCAATGATCCTAATGGAAAGTTAGCAATTAAAGGAAAAGCCTATAACATCTTAGCATTCATCAAAAAGAGAGAAAGATTGTCTGCTGATATATCTATCAATGCACAAGGAGTTAATCTTGCCGCATTACATTTGACCAACACACTAGGCAATAGAACGTTCTCATTTAAAAGCCAGATTAAAGGGTCTGGTTCTAATATTAACAATATAATAGGAACATTGGATGTCTCTCAGTTCATGCTCTATGGAGACAAAGAAAATATAAATCTTGACCACATCAATGTGGTCATGAACAATGGACTTATTACCAAATCTTTAAAAGCAAAGACCGACTTTGGAGAGATTGATATTAATGGACAATATAATTACCAATCACTTCCTCAGAGTATTATCTCCGTATTAGGACATTATCTTCCAAGTATTGTCAACCAGCATCCCAACTACCACATGGTAAAGGATCGGAATGCTTATACGTTCTCTTTGAAGCTTAATAACACGCAATTAATCAATCAATTACTTAAGACTTCTATCATTTCTCCCTACCCCATTGTAGCTAGCGGTGCTATAAATGAAGGACGAAATGAAATAAAGTTATCTCTTGATGCAGCAGATCTTACCTATGCTGGGCAACAATTACAAAACTTATCTATTGATATTTCTACGCTTTCAGAAGGTCTATTAGCTCGATTATCTGGAGAAAGAAAGGGTGCTAAAGGACCACACATTATAGTTAATGCAGAAGGACTCATTAAGAATAATACAATTAGCTCTGATGTAAATTTCCAAATCCCTGGGCACACTGCATTGTCTGGAGATATCAATAGTATTGTGGAATTTACTCATCACAATGGTGATTTGGAGACACAATTACACTTCAACCCTTCTAAGATTAATATTGATACTATCACATTAAATGTTCTTCCATCTGACTTATCTTATAGGCGAAACAACCTTAACATCAGTCATTTTGAAATATCTAATCGCAACCAACATCTTATTGCGAATGGTGTTACGTCAGGTAATATGAACGATTCCATCACCATAAAGTTCAAAGAAATAGACGTACCCTATATTCTAAACCTTGCTAATTTCCATAGCGTAGAGTTTTCTGGTACAGCCTCTGGCACTGCCTATATCAAATCTTTCTTCCATCAACCTAAGATGGAAGCTAACCTCGAAGTGCACAATTTCAAGTTTGAGAAGGGAGATATGGGAACACTCTACGCCAATGTAAACTACGATAAGGAAGGTAAAATCGGTATAGATGCACATGCGGATACTAACGATGGGGCATTAACAGAAATCAAAGGATATGTGGATATAAAAAATAGTTATATCAACCTTCCTATTTACGCACACAACACACATTTATCATTCCTCAAGACCTTCTGTGATTCTTTCATGGATAAAATAAAACTTAGAGCTAACGGGTGGTGCAAGGTTGTTGGTCCGCTAAGCGATGTAAATCTTGAGGGTGATATGGAGGCTAATGGCAATGTTTATATCAAACCGACAGGGACAACATACGATTTAATGCGGGGACGCATACGCATCATACCAAATGAAATCATCTTTGCCAACGACACTATTACTGATTCTTATGGGCATATCGGCATTGTTACAGGAGGGTTACATCACAATAGTTTGAGGCACCTAACCTATGATATAAATGTCGAAGCACAGAATCTTCTTGCTTACAACTTCCCCAAACATCTGGGCAAAGAGTCTTTCTGGGGCATCGTATATGCTACAGGTAATTGTCACATAAAGGGTGGTCCAGGCACAACGACATTGGATGTAGAAATGAAGCCTTGCAAGAATACATTCATTACTTACAATGCCGCTACAACCAATGACGCTGGAACAAACAACTTTATCCATTGGTTAAATACACCAAAGGACAGTATAGAAAGTATCTCTTCAGAGACCAATGAGACACTATCAGTACCGACAAAGACAATTTCATCACCACGTCCTATATCAAAATCGGGATTTGCAAACATACCTAGTGACTTACACATGAATTTCATCTTGAAGACTAACCCTAACCTAACATTAGGCGTCTTAATGGATGAAACGACTGGTGATAACATCAAACTTAATGGTTCTGGTATTATTCGAGCCACCTACTATAATAAGGGAGCATTCCAGCTCTTTGGTAATTATAATGTAGATTACGGACAATATAACCTCACCATCCAGAATATTATTAAGAAGCAGTTCATATTCCAACAAGGTTCTACTATCGCTTTTGGTGGCGATCCATTCAACGCTGCATTAGATTTGAAAGGTGTCTACACAATTAACTCCGTACCATTGAGCGATTTGGGGCTTGGCAATTCTTTCAGCTCTAATAATACGAAAGTGAATTGCCTTCTAGATATAAATGGCACGCCTGGTGCTCCTTCCGTCAACTTCGGACTCGATCTCCCTACCCTATCTTCAGATGCACAACAAATGGTACGTTCTGTATTAAACTCTGAACAAGAACTGAACCAGCAGGTACTTTACTTACTTGCAGTCGGACGCTTCTACCCACAGAGTAACAATAATAGCACAGCACAAGGCAATAGAACTCCAAGTGGAGCTTCGCTCGCTATGCAAAGTCTTTTATCAGGAACTCTCTCTCAGCAAATAAACACAGTGTTGTCCAATGTGATAAACACCAACAACTGGAACTTCGGAGCAAATATTGCTACAGGTAATGAGGGATTCGATAATGCTGAATATGAAGGAACATTATCAGGTAGCATGCTTAACAACCGACTATTATTCAACGGACAATTCGGTTATCGTGATAATGTAGCGAAGAATAATTCCTCCTTTATCGGAGACTTTGATATTCGTTATCTCTTATCACCTAATGGAAATATTGCATTCCGATTCTATAACCAGACAAATGACCGATACTTCACACGCAATTCTCTCACAACACAAGGAATAGGTCTTATCTTGAAGAAAGACTTCAATAAGCTAAGTGATATTTGGAAGAAGAAGAAGAAAAAGACAAAAAAACGTAGTCAAAAACTCTGATATTCAGAATATTATTAGTAACTTTGCACCGATTTGGGTGTATTATACCCATTTCATATAAGGTAATATAAAGTCAAACTTTATTAATTAAATTATTTTTTAAACACTTTATGACAAATTTCAAAGACGTCCAGAATGTACAGCCTTTAGCTGACTTCAACTGGGATGAGTTCGAAAATGGTTCACAATCCGTAGCTAGTAAGGATGACCTTACAAAGGCTTACAACGAAACTCTTAACAAGATCCAGGAACACCAAGTAGTTGAAGGTACTGTTATTTCAGTTGACAAGAAGGAAGTAGTTGTTAACATCGGCTACAAGAGCGATGGTATCATCCCTGCTTCTGAATTCCGTTACAACCCAGAGCTCAAGGCTGGTGACAAGGTAGAGGTTTATGTTGAGAATCAGGAGGACAAGCGCGGTCAGCTCGTTCTTTCTCACAAGAAGGCTCGCCTCCAGAAGAGCTGGGAGAATATCAACAAGGCACTGGAGAACGACGAGGTTATCCAGGGTTACATCAAGAGCCGCACTAAGGGTGGTATGATTGTTGACGTATTCGGTATCGAGGCATTCCTTCCAGGCAGCCAGATTGACGTTCACCCTATACGCGACTACGACGTATTCGTTGGTAAGACAATGGAGTTCAAGGTTGTTAAGATTAACCAGGAGTTCCGTAACGTAGTCGTTTCACACAAGGCACTCATCGAGGCTGAGCTCGAGGCACAGCGTAAGGAGATTATCTCTCACCTTGAGAAGGGTCAGATCCTCGAGGGTACTGTTAAAAACATCACATCTTACGGTGTATTCGTTGACCTCGGTGGTGTTGACGGACTCGTACATATCACAGACCTCTCTTGGGGCCGCGTAAGCGATCCACACGAGGTTGTTGCTCTCGACCAGAAGATTAACGTTGTTATCCTCGACTTCGATGAGGAGAAGAAGCGTATCGCTCTCGGTCTCAAGCAGCTCACTCAGCACCCTTGGGATTCTTTGGATCCTAACCTCAAGGTTGGCGACCACGTTAAGGGTAAGGTAGTTGTTATGGCTGACTACGGTGCATTCGTAGAGATTCAGCCAGGCGTAGAGGGCTTGATCCACGTTTCAGAGATGAGCTGGAGCCAGCACTTGCGTTCTGCACAGGAGTTCATGAAGGTTGGTGACGAGGTTGAGGCAGTTATCCTCACACTCGACCGCGACGAGCGTAAGATGTCTCTCGGTATCAAGCAGCTCAAGGAAGACCCATGGGAGGCTATCGAGGTTAAGTATCCAGTAGGCTCTAAGCACACCGCAAAGGTTCGCAACTTCACTAACTTCGGTATCTTCGTAGAGCTTGAGGAAGGTGTTGACGGTCTTATCCACATCAGCGACCTCTCTTGGACTAAGAAGGTTAAGCACCCATCTGAGTTCACTTCACAGGGTTCTGAGATTGAGGTTGTTGTTCTCGAAATCGATAAGGAGAATCGTCGCTTGAGCCTCGGTCACAAGCAGCTCGAGTCTAATCCTTGGGATGAGTACGAGGCAATCTACACTCCAGGTTCAATCCACGAGGGTAAGATTACCGAGTCTATGGACAAGGGTGCTGTTATCACTCTCAACGAGGGTGGTGAGGGCTTCGCTACTCCAAAGCACCTTGTTAAGCAGGACGGCACACAGGCACAGCTTGGTGAGGTTCTCCCATTCATGGTAATCGAGTTCGTTAAGGACACTAAGCGTATCATCCTTTCTCACTCTCGTACATTCGAGGAGGTTAAGGAAGAGCCACGTCGCCAGCGTCCAGCAGCTCAGAGCAAGCCAAAGAATGATGCAGCTGCTATCAACAACGTTGCAGCAGGTACATCTCTCGGCGACCTCGGTGTTCTCGCTGACTTGAAGAAGAAGATGGAGGGTAGCAAGTAATTTGCACTCTAAAATCTAACATAAATAAAAAGAGTATCAAGTTTTCTTGGTACTCTTTTTTTATTCTCTTAGCTCTTTGTTGATCAGAACACCTATTCATATATAAGACTATCGTAATTGCATATCGGCTGTGCACTACAACGGAGCCTTATCTTTACCAATCTTGTTCTTATGGGAAACTAAAAGAATGTACGCTCACAAACACCAGCCCACTCCCTAATGGTTAATCAAGAAACTGCTTGAAACTTTCCATTAAATTCAGTATCTTTGCAAAAAAAACGAAATGCAGGAAAATAACAATCAAACTTTATGGCAGATAATTAAGAGTTATTTCAATGTCTTACCTTACAAAGACGGCGAAAAATATGTTATTAAACAAATAACTAATGGCATCAACTTTCAAGGTTCTAATCTCTGGATACTTATCTTTGCCGTATTTATTGCATCCTTAGGCTTAAATGTCAATTCAACAGCAGTAATTATTGGTGCTATGCTCATCTCTCCACTGATGGGACCAATCATCGGTATGGGATTAGCTCTTGGAATTGCTGATTTGGACTTGTTCAAACAGTCCATAAAAAACTATTTGGTAAGTACATTCATTAGCGTTATTACTGCAACAATCTACTTTACACTTTCACCTATCACGAATGCTCAATCCGAACTCTTAGCACGCACATCGCCTACCCTTTATGACGTATTGATAGCTCTTTTTGGTGGTGCTGCTGGATTCTTAGCTACGTCAACAAAAGGAAGAAACAACGTGGTGCCGGGTGTTGCCATTGCCACAGCCTTAATGCCACCACTTTGTACAGCAGGTTATGGACTGGCCGTACAAAACACAACCTTCTTCTTTGGGGCATTTTACCTTTATTTCATCAATACTGTTTTCATTGCATTTACAACCTGCGTAGGTGTACGCTTTCTGCATTTTCATAGAAAGCAGTTTATCAATCGTGAAAAAATGAGACGAGTAAATCTTTACATCGTCAGCATTATCATTATCACAATTATCCCTGCAAGCTACATGACATGGAACATCATTAAGCAAAGTGTATTTGAAAATAACATAGAGAATTTCGTTACAAAGGAACTTAATTATAGCGGAACAAACATTCTCTCACACCAATACGACCTAAAAACCAAGACCCTCCATGTGGTAGCGGTGGGCAATCCGATATCAACTGATTCGATAGCTAAAGCACAAAAAACGATGACTAATTATCAGCTTGATGGCTACGTACTAAAGGTGATACAAGGATCTAACTCTGATAGCTTATTACTCCTACAGCACAAGAATAAAGGTCAGTTGATGGTAGGAGAAAAAAATACGGCTGAATGGCAAGAACTTGCATATAACAACGATGTGCTAAAGAAGGAACTAACTTCTTATACACGTTATCCAGTACTTGCTAACGACATGCGAGAAGAACTTAAAGTCGTATGCCCCTCGGCAAAGAGTATCATACTTTCAAAAGCATCTGAGTCTTTCGTTGATTCTGCTTCAATTAAAAATCATATCGTGGCTATAGTCAAAACAAACAAGACACTTGCCAAAGACAACAGAAAACAGCTATATGACTGGCTCAAAGTGAAAGTTAAATCTGATAGCCTTGAACTAATTATCTTACCATAATAATAGTACAATACAAGAGAAAGAAGTACCAAACCATCACGGGTTTGGTATTTTTTTATACTTACATACATAAATAAAAACAAGATTACTTTTCCTTATAGCACAAGCGTATAAAACTTCTTACAAGGTTACTACCTAAACCATGCTTGCCAAATTATCACTTTGGAGATAACAATATAGAGTAAACACGCATTAGCTAAACGCTATATTAGTTACACATAGTAAATCATAGAAGAAAGGTCATAGATAGTTCTGCATAAATTCCATTATCAAAAAGAGTCAACAACTTATCTTAAAGCACACAACAGATTTCGAAAAGACATTACAAACTCAACAGACTATCTCACTTTAAAAGAAAGGAAAATTCGTCCTTTTAGCATCTTTACAACAATCTGTTTATCAAGTTATTACAAAATAGCATGGTAATTAATTATAAAATTGTATCTAATTGAAAATAAAGAAGTTACCTTGTTGGTATAACTAAACAGGTAACGATTTGGAAACGAGCGAGCTACTTCAAGTTGCTGTTTTCTACCTAACAAAGAACGCTTGTTATTCTATCTGCAAAGATAATACTTTGTTACCGAATAACAAACGTTCTTGATGAAAAACACACATAATTTTACCAGCTTGAATGAAACAAGTGGTTGGACTTATAGTTTCTACTTACAAATCTAAAACTTTTCGCCTTGTAATGCTATCCAGTTTGAACATTCTGAGGAAATAGTCCTTTTTAGATTTGCATTAAGCATCTTACATACGTTCTTTATTATATTATGGACATCCTCCTTGGTGGTATTTCTCTTTAGTAATGTGGTATTCGGCAAATAACACCTCGTGCCATTATTACCTATGATTATATCCTTAAAACCATACTCTTCAATTAATGTATTCCTAACTTCGGTATGTCTGCTATCTATATCGTAGGTTAACAGCACATTGTATGTTCTTTCCATATTGTTTGTATTAATAGTTAATAAATTCTTATTGTTAACTAGCAAATAATGTGCCAACAATAAAAGTATTGCTATTCAAATTTTCTACAGCCTTCGTCCTTTCTTTTTCCTATTGGCTTGGTATCTGAGCTTACGTTGCCATGCGGTCTCGGCATAGTCCTCGCCATGTGTCATTGGCGTAATCATTCCACCTACTCCCTCCACCAATTCATCGGCTGCGCTGATAGCTGTATCTGCCACCGCTCTTATAGCCTGTGCGATTTGTGGAGTATCCTCCGTTGCTCGTGGGCTGTATGAAAGTCTTGGGGGTACGAGTTGATAGCCAGCATCCTTAGTATCTGTATGCTCTGACGATTTGCGTATTACTTGGGCAGATACATTCGTCTCGGCTTTCTGACTTGCCTCGAAATTCTTTTGCAAGGAATGGTAGCCAAACTCCCTGCCCACTTCCGATGCCTTGAAAGATTGTCCGCCAAATGAGAACTTCAAACCATAGACCTTGCCCTGCTTGTTCTTCATGTGCTCTATGGCAATGCCGTTCTTATTCAGCTCGTAAAGGAACATGGAATGCCCGGTGATACCCGTTCCTTTGTACTTATCAAGCAGGGAATAACAGATTTGTTGCACCTCTTTCTTTGTTTGCTCTCTTGTAGGGCTGGCTTTTTCCTTTTGGTGTTTCCTTTCTGCCTTGACCTCCTTTGCGATAGTCAAGTTTTTCTCCCTGCTTATTTCCTCCGCCACTTTTGCTGCCCTATTGCTCACAAAGGTGGTATCATAGACTTCTCCATAAAGACTGATGCGGTTGGCAATGATATGAATATGCCTGTTGTCGGTATCTTTATGCGTTACTGCTACCCATTGGTGGTTGTTAAGTCCCATTTGGTTGGCAAACAGATGGGCTATCCGCATGAGTCCAGAAACGGACAGCTTTTCCTCATCCTGTGGTGCTATACCGATTTCGATGCGGAGGAACTTGTTTCTGCATCGTGTGTTGTAATCGCTGACCACTTTCATTTCCTCATAAATCGTCTTTGGATCTCTGCTGCAAAGATTATGGAAGGCAAGCCGATAACCGAGTTTGCCCTCTCTGAAGATATAGTCCAGAGCCATGCTGCCATGTGCTATCGCCTTGCATTTACCTATCATCTCTCTTCATATTTAAGACCTTATATATCTCATCATCCACACGAAAATGGGGGTCGTAGAATCTCTTAAATGCCTCTTTGGCACATAGTGAAAGGTTCTTTGTGATATGTACCCACCTTTCATCCTTGACCTTGATGAGGTTGGAAACCTGCCCATAGAACCTTCCAGTATGCTGGAGAATGGCAATGGCTTCCCTCTCATTGGCAGTCATCTTGGGAACGGCTGTTACTTCTCCGTTAAGGAGTATTTCCCGACAATAATCGGAGAACTTACGCCCCGCACTTTCTGCCTTTGACTTAATACGCTGCTTTTCTTCTAAGGTGCATCTTACCTTGATGAACTCTGTCTTATTCATCTTCTGCTCTTCCTTATTCTGTTGCTGCCATTTGGCAGTCTTTCCTTTGCGTCTGTTCATATAAGTTTCTTTGAAAGTTAATCATTATAGATGATTCATTGTCTCTTAATTCTTGAATACTGACCGATGAGAACGGAGTGATTACGGTCTTATCTCTCCGACAATCTAACGAGGGGAGCTGGGCGCAGTTTGTGGGTACAAACTGACGTCTTGCAATGCTACCGAACAAATTATATACGCTTAAAACGTTTTATAGCCTAAAAACGAATGCCGTGCATTCTATGACTAACTGCATTCGTGGCATTCTCATAGATAACTAAGCCGAAGAAGAAAGGGTAGACCCTTTTAGCAAAAAAGGTAGACCTATTTGCTCGAAAAGGTAGACCTTTTTCCAGAAAACCGTCTACCTTTTCTTACGGCTTACAGTCTTCTCCATTTCTCTATGTCTTCACCATATTCCTCCAGATGCTGACGCACGATGTTCTCAACGAAGCTTGAAAGGTTGCTACCCCTGTCGCCTAACCTACGCACAATAAAGTCGGCACGCTCCTGTGTTTCCCTGCTCAGATAGACCGCCTTACGATTGTTTAACTTGGTCGGTACAAGATAGGCTTGCTTGTAGGCTTCGAGTGTTTTCTTTCTCATCTTGGCACTGATGCGTTTCTGAACGGTTACGTTCTCAGCATTCCGTGCAGGCTCAGAGTGCATGGTATTCTCTGTGTCCTGCTTGTTTGTTGGTCTTTCTCTTTCAGGAACTGCAGTCGCTTCTTGTGAAGTAGATTCGTTCTCTGTTTCATCTTCCACACCCAAGAACCATGAAAGGTCTTTGTCGCTCATCATAGTTTCCTTTTCCATTTCTATTTCATTTTAAGTTTGACTTGTTTTGATTTCTTGTTTTGTCCTGTAATTGATATGTGTGTCTGTTCCTGCGCTTTCCGTTTCTGCTGCTCACGGACACAGCTGACATGATATTCGTTGAGATCCTTGAAGTCTTTGTAATGTATGTTCATGTCCTCAACATGGAAGCCTGCCTTTATGAAATCTTGAACAGTCCTCCGTCCTGCTTCGTCATTGTCAAGGAAGGCACGGATATGGGTGAGGTGTCGGTCATTCAAATAACGGATAGTCCTTGCCACGTTGCTCACGGAGTTCATCACAAGGCAGTGGTTGGTAACCTCTTCTTTCATTGAAAGGAAGGAGAGGAAGTCCATGAAGCCTTCAAAGATACATACTGGCTCCGCTCTATCCGTGAATATCGGAGTAATGTCCTTCGAGGCTATCGTTCCCTTGAACGTCTTATCGTCCCGAAGCTCATAGCCGCCAGAGAGATTGGCAAAGCCGATGGCTTGATAGCGCCTGCCCCTTACCTCATAGCTGATACATTTGAGGAATGGTGTAGCCTTTTTCAAATCAATACAGCGTTCCTTCGTAAGATAATCCTGTAAATGTGGTGGCAGGGTGTCTGATATTTCTATCTGTCTCCTTGCTCCATTTACAGCCATCACAGGTTGGGAATTATTTGGCACGAAGTCATTAAGAAAACTATAGGTACCATCATCGGGAGCGTTCTGCCCCAAACGACGGATGGCTTCCGATAGCGTGCAGTTCTCCAAACGCATAAAGAGGTCGATGATACTTCCACCCCTGCCTTCGGCATAGTCTATCCAAAGATTCTTTTCTGTGTCCACCTTGAAACTCGGATGCGTTTCCTCTCTGAGCGGTGAGCGGTACAGCGCATAGGAAGGTGTCCTACGTACAGGCTTGATACCTTTCCTTTCAAGATACTCCACGATGGGGTATCGCTTGATACGTGATAAATCTTCTTCTTTCATTGTTTTGATACATTAATGGGTTGAATGATAATTATTTATGTTTGTCTGTTTTGTGGTTTTACCTTTTCCAAAGTTTTTCCCCTCCAAACTTTTTCATCTTTCTTCTTACTACATACTATTTTGTGATAAGTGATTGATAATCAGTATTACTTTGTAGTATAAGACAATACTACACATTCTACTACATTTGGCTACTACAAGTTTGAAGGAGCGGGCAGGGCAAGATTTTCCTAATCTTGTAGACATAGATGGGGCTACTACCGTTTCTTCGTTTGCTCACCTTTATGTATCCTGCTTTCTTCAAGGCTTCGCCCATCCGCTTGGCAACAAGTGGCTGGTGGGTATAAATACCCAAATAGGTGAGTATCTCCGTAGTGGTCATTAACGAATAGTTTTCGTCCTCCGCTGGTTTCTCGAAGCAACGCAGCAAGAGTTCCATCTCAGCGGTCTGTACCTGAAAGTCCTCACTCTCCCTGTATAGTTCGGCAATCTCTTCATCATCAAACCAATAGCGGAAACCTGACTTTAACAGGGCTTTGGCTTCCGCATAGACATTGTCCATCGAGATAGTTTTTGCTCTCTCAATATCTATGGAAAGCACTTCAAAGGGCAGGAACCGTCTGCTTCCCGTGGGGTCTGTAAGAAAGTCGTTGCCGTTTACCGATGCCACGAAGCTTGCCAAGTGGGGATGCTCCTCTACATACTTGTCGTAGGGCATACGGTATTTGACCATCGGGCAGGTAATGAGGTTCTTCAGTTCGTTCTCATCCCGTTTGTTGAGGGCTTTGAGTTGGTCGTCTATGTTTACGATGAGGTTTTGCCCTATATAGGTGAGCGTGTCCTTCTCCTGCGGATATATCTTGCCTGTGTAGCTATAGCCATGTAATGCAGGTGGGCAGAGCAAATCCAAGAATGTAGTTTTGAACTTGCCCTGCTCGCCTGTCAGCACGAGGCAGGTGTGGTTACGGCACTCACGGTCGTCCATTGCGTTGGCAACCACTGCCACGAGCCACTTGGTGAGGTACGGCAGCCACTTGTCAGAGTTACGAACAACTACGCAACTTGCCAAGTCGGGAATGGCTTTCAGTGAAAAGGGAGAATTACTGCTTATATCCACCGATGGCAAGTTTTTGAAATACTCCTGTATGGGATTGATACGTGGAGAGAAGCTACTTTCTATAATGGAATAGAGGTTGTCGGAAGATGTGATAATCCCCACATCGTTGTCAAGTTCCCTGCGGAGCGTGTTGATTTCATAGCGACCCACCTTTGTGAAATCGCTGCTATTCATTCTGCGGTATTCGGTTCGTCCCAATACCGTGTTGTATCTGAACTCATAGCGAGAGGAGAGATAGGCTTCTATCTCCGAGTTCTTGGAAAACTTCCTTCTTGTATGAAATTCGCTGTTTCCGCCCTCAGATTTGCCTTTATCTGCATTCTTCTTCATTATATGATTGGTTTGGTTTCAAAGAGTGAAGTTATGAAGAGAACAGGAAAGTGCCAAGCATTCGGAGAGTGCTTGCATAATGTTGCGCACATTGGCAATGAATTTCTCACGGATTTCAGGTAGGAAACTGTCGGAAAGCATGGATTTAAGCCCCAAACAAGAGGACAAGTATAGAAATGATGCAAGAAAGGAATGTGTTTATTTGCTCCAATCCGAATAGCATTGCGTCAGATAAAACGGATATGATAAAATGGAGTATGGAGGCAAAGAAAGAGAGCGACAATCCCTTTGTCTTTTCCTTGTTTTTCCCTGTATTTCCTTGCTGCTCTCTCGTGCTTTGAAGTATGGCAAACACATCATACTTTTGCAGACAGAAACGTGCATTAAGGCGCAATACAAAAAGGAATTACAAACAAAACAACAATAAAATTATGGGATATTTTATCATTACGGATTCAAACTGGGCAAAGCTGAGGAACGAGATACTCAGCCTTGCCGAGACATGCCACAAGGCATTCGGGGAACAGAGCAAGCACACGGACTGGCTGCACAATGGTGATGTGTGCAAATTGCTTAACATCAGTAAGCGTACCTTGCAGCATTATCGTGATACAGGTGTGCTACCTTTCTCGCAAATCGGGCATAAGTGCTACTACAAGCGTGAGGATGTAGAATGGCTGTTACAGACAAAATCGGAGAAATCAAAAACAGACAAATAAAAGAACGAGAAATAAGACAAGAGAACGATGGAACAGGTAAGGGACTTAAACATGGAGGCTGACGATATGCAGGTGGTGCTGTCCGCTATCAGCAGTGTAAGTAGAAGGATAAAGGAAGTAGCACAGACCCACAAACCGCTGTTTGGTGGAGAACATTTCCTCACAGGTAAAGAAGTATGCGAGAGGCTGTATATCAGTCCTCGCACCTTGCAGGACTATCGGGATAGGGGAATTATCCCCTACACTCAGTTTGCAGGGAAGATACTCTATAAGGAGTCGGATTTGGAAAGGTTGTTGGAGGATAACTATAAGGAGTAGCAAACATGTTCTCTTCTGAATATGTTATAAAATCTAAAATAATCAACAATGTGATTGATTATTACACTTTTGTGTAATGTATATATGCTTTATTACATCTACTTTTGCCTAAAATAATTGTTTCATTATGGAAGAAAGATACAGCAGAAACAGGCTCTATATGAGTGAGAAAGAGCAAAGTGTGATAAAGGATTATAAGATATTCCTTGGTGGTGCAGGTATCGGCAGCATTGTGGCAGAATGTGCCTTGCGGTTTGGCTTCGAGCATATTACCATTGTTGATGGAGACAAGGTGGAGGAAAGCAACCTTAATAGGCAGAACTATACAGAGAATGATATTGGCAGATACAAGGCTGAGTGCTTGGCTGAGCGTTTGCTAAGCATCAATCCTGATGCACAGATAGATTACCATACAGAGTTCCTTAACCCTGATAACATCGAAGAGATGCTGAATGGGCATAATGTAGCCATCAATGCATTGGACTTTAAGGATAAAACTCCATTCGTCTTTGATGAAATTTGCAAAGAAAGAAAAATCCCAGTACTGCACCCATACAACTTTGGTTGGGCTGGCTTTGTTACGGTTGTAGACCCATTGGGGCATTCTTTATCTGAACTGACTGAAGAGCCAAAGGGATTTGAATTAAAGGTAGCTGAGTATGTTACTGGACACGGGGCTTTTTGGAATCAACCTAAAGAGTGGTTAGACAAAATTGTAACCCAATATAAAAAGGAAAGCGAAATGCTTCCACCTCCACAACTGTCCATAGCATCATGGATTGCAGCAGGCTTGTGTACAACGGCAATGTACAATCTTGCTACAGGAAAACCTGTGAACTATTTTCCTAAATTCTATCTCTCTTCGCTTTTGCCGTAAGTTATTTTTTCAGAAGAGTTTGTTTAAGGTAGCTCTTGAAATAGCTTCGGTGATATTCGTCACGCCTAATTTGTCAAAGGCGTGGCGTTTATAGGTTTTGATAGAATCTAACGAGCGGCACATTCTGTTCGCAATTTCCGTCATGGTAAGCCCTGCTGCTGATAACCGTAGCACTTCAAGTTCTTCTTCTTTGAGTGATATTCCATCACGTTCTTTCCACCGATGCCCTTCGAAAGAATATTTCCAATAGTTAAGATTACCCTTTTTGTGAAACTCTACATGTCCCACTGTTTTATGTGAAGATAGTGAAACGACACACATACCAATCCATATCTTGCCTTCATCTGTCAATAGAATGGGAGTAAGCTGGTGATTAATCAACTTACTTTTTGTTCCACTCTTCAGATGAAAATGATATGACATGGAACATTGGTATTTATCAACATTGTCGAAAGTATCAAAGAACTTAAACCCACTTTTATTCAGCTCAACAAGCATTTTTAGTTCTTCCTCTGGTACATATTTCAAATAAAAACTATACCCCAATTCCTTCACCTCCTTTGCTGTATGACCACAAAGAAACAAAGGATTATCTGATACATAAAGAAACTCCTGCTTATAATAGTCTATCAAATAAATGCTCTGATAGGTTACACGTGCAAAGGACTCTACTGTATGAATCAATGTTGACAATACATTTGAATCGTAATCTGGTGCATTACGCACGGTGTTCGATGCTATAAAGAAATCTTTTATGTCTGTCATATATGCTAAACGTGCTAAGATTCTCTGATATATTTCACTACAAAAGTACATTTTTAATGCGAAATACCGCAAAAAGATTACACAAAAGTGTAAAAAACAAAGAGAGAAATGAAGATTTACACAAAAGTGTAATAGGTGATATTTGCATAAGAAGTATTTTTGCCATATAAATCAAGAAACAAAAAGCATTATGGAAAAACAGATTGCAACATTTAAGGACTACGCTATCTTCATGGCAGACAAAACGAGTCTGTTGGAAATAGCACAGTTTGTGGTCAAGGAAAATTACTCCCATCACTTATCTTCATTTACAGAGAAAGAAGTAAATGAAGATATCAAATCAGTGCTTGAAGAAGAGGAATATCTGTATGATAACAAATCTCATATTTATATTGCAAGGGATGCCTTTGGGAATATAATTGGCTGCATCAGGAGTTTCCATTGGGATAAACACAAGACTCTTCCTATTGAAAAAATATACGGAATAAATCCACTGAATGCTATTCACGGGGAAAGTAAATATAGTTTTTGGCATATCGGGCGCTTTGCCGTTGCAAAGGATTCGGGAATATCCACATTGACATTGTTCAAGCGGCTAATGGCATTGGCAGTAAAACCGATAGTAGAGGACAAGTACAGCTATATGATAGCAGAGATTGACAGCAAACTATTGAAAGTAATGAAGGGCTTGGGATTTGGCACACGTCAAATAGGGAAATCCATAGATTACCTGACATCGGAAACTGTTCCTGTATGTTCCAGTAAGAGAGGTATTATGGGCTTCTTTTCCAGATATGGTGAACTTTGCAAGGCTGCATGATTACACTTTTGTGTAATATTTCAGACAACAAATTCAGAATTACACAAAAGTGTAACGATATAATTTGGAGAAACCAATACATTTGCAACATCGAAAGACAAGAAAAGTTGTCGGCATATCATGATGTTGACTCCAAAATTATAATAAGACAATACATATAATAAATAATATAATGTTTATGAAAAAGAAAATTCTCACGTTGCTCATGTCTGGCTGCTATGGTATTCTTGCTGCACAAACTACGGGAACGGTCGTAGATGAAAACAAGCAACCATTACCAGCTGCAACGGTTTCGTTGTTTCGTGAAAGCGAAAATAAGATGATTAGTGGAGTAGTAACTGATATGAATGGCGGCTTTGAACTGAATACGCATGAAGGAGAGAACTATAGAATAAGGATATCTTTTGTTGGGTATTCTACGCAGGAAATTAAATGCCAAAACATTTCTAAGCACCTTTCGGTGGGTACAATCATGTTGGAACCAGAAAGTAAGCAGCTTAATGACGTTACAGTGATCGCCAACAACGTAATACAAAAAGCTGACCGCCAAATAATTATCCCTAATCTGCTTCAGCAAAAAACATCAAGCAATGGTTTAAGTTTGTTGCAGCATCTTCAGCTTTCACGAATCTCTGTAAATACGCTTGACAGTAAGGTGACTACCACTATGGGGGATGCCGTAGAGTTACGTATTAATGGTGTAAAGGCAGAGATACAGGAGGTGAAGGCTCTCTTGCCGGCAGACGTATTGAGAATAGAATATCATGATAATCCTGGTCTAAGATACGGAAATGTAGCTGCCGTAATTGACATTATCTTAAAAGAAAAGAAGAATGGTGGAAGCATCTCCGGAGAGTTTATGAACACTATCAATCCCTTAGGTATAGGAGATTATCAGTTATCGGGTAATTATCATGTAGGTAAGTCAAACTTCAAGGCATCTGTAAACTGGAATCGACGTGATGTAAACTGGTTACGTGAAAACATGGAGGCTTTCCATGCAACGACCCCCAGTATCAGTAACTATGAGATAGGGCAAAAGACAAAGGCACGATATGACAACATCAATCTATCCATAGGATACGATTACATAAATAGCGGAAACATATTGAGTGTTACTTTTCGTGATTTATATAACAATACGCCTCATGCGGTATCTGATAGAAATTCCAAACTTATTCAGGATAGCAATACATTCGATATCAAGGACCGCACCAAGTCAAGGAGCAACAATCCATCGTTAGATATTTATTATCAGCATGAGTTTACCAAGGATCGGCATCTGTTCTTTGACCTGATAGGAACATATATCAATACTAAAAACGACCGTTTATATCGCCAATCTCTGGGGAATGCTGTGCAGGAAATAACTTCCCATGTCAATGGCAATAAATATTCGACCATAGCTGAAGTTATTTACGAGCAGAAAATCAAGGATTCGCGGTTGTCATTCGGTCTGCGACATCAGCAGATGTACACAAAAAACGCATATGATGGAAACACATCCTCAAGCGTAAAGATGAATACAGGTGAGAGTTATGGTTTTGGAGAATGGGCTTCAAAGTTAGGAAAACTGGATTATATGGTAGGTGTAGGTGCTATGAGAACCTATGTTAGCCAAGGAAATGCCAAACAGGTAAAATATATATTTCGTCCAACTATTCAGCTGGGGTACCGTTTCAACAATTATCTGTCAATACGCTACAAAGCCTACATGGGAGGCTACGCACCCTCACTTGCCGAATTAAGCGATGTTGAACAACACATAGACATTTACCAAATACGCCGTGGAAATCCAAATCTACAGGCGGTCAGATTTTTCTCTAATGAACTATCAATTAGCGTAGGAACAAAATATATTAGTGCAGAATGGTTTACTCGTTATAGCTATGATGATAAACCATATATGGAAGAAACAACCTATTCGAATGGCTTCTATGTTAGGAGTTATGCCAATCAAAGAGGCTTCCATCGTCTGAACTCTCAAATAAACCTAAAAGTACAACCTTGGAGGGATTATATGTCCATCCAATTTACCCCATTTGTCAATCGCTATATCAGCAATGGCAATACCTATACGCATACACATACTAACTGGGGCTTGCGTGCCAACTTAATGGGAATGTACAAGAATTGGTATGTAGGCGCCAATCTTGAGACAAGTTTTCATAGCCTGTGGGGGGAGACACTTAACAAAGATGAGAAATCACATAGTATAGTTTTTGGGTACAATAGAGAAAAATGGGGTGTAGAACTCCAGTTGCAGAACATCTTCAGTTCACGTTATGAAATGTCTGTAGAAAATCTTTCCCATCTTGCTCCTTATAATCAAATGGTATGGTCGAAAAATCTATGTAAGGTTTTTGGCATAGACTTTCATTTCAACCTGAACTTTGGAAAGCACGGTTCTGAGGTGAACCAACGTATTCATAACTCTGATACTGATGCAGGTATTGTGCCAACAACGAAGTAGCAGATAAATATAAATTCACGTACAGATAAAGAGGATGTCGAAAATCTTTAAAAGAGTAGACGTTATTAAATACTTTTAGCCTTATGGCAGAAATTAATTTAAAAAAGCTCCTTGATGAGTCCATGTTGAAAGAAATCGATCAAGATTGCATTATTTTGAACGAAGAGCAGGCCGACGAATTATACGGAGGAGCAGAATGGGGTTACTATGGTAACTGTTCATTCGGTAATTGTCACTAAGACAGTTACAAAATGAGTATTAGGGGATGCTAACTCAGGAGCGTGAGTTTTACTCCGACAATAGCATTCCCTTTTTTCTAATATTATAACATAGAAAATGGAAAATAAACTTAAACTCTCAGCATATTTATTTAAGAATTTATATCACATTAAGAGACATCAATTAGGTCTCTTCTTTTCTGGAAGAACAGCAAAAAACATTTTTGTATCAGCTAACACCTATAATTCTGTCATCAATGAAGATTTTAGGCATATAGACAAAAATACAATGGAGTTATTAATTAAAGCAAAGGTGCTTGTTCCAAAGGAAGAAGACGAGTTTAGATCAATAAACATAGAAAACCAAAAGATTTTAAAGAAGCAAAGACAGTACCATAGTGAGCACCTATATATGTCCATTCAACCAACTGATAAATGTCAATTTGCTTGTAACTATTGTGGTCAAGAGCACAACCATGCAGAAATCAGTATAGATACCATAGAATGTCTCATCAAACAGATTGATATTAAATTATCTGCACATGATTATCAGGACATGGAAATAGGATGGTTTGGAGGAGAACCGTTATGCGCCTTAGATAAAATGCGTATAATCAATAAGCATATAAAAATTCTGACAAATAAGCATAAGATTAAAAATCTATCTCATATAACTACAAATGGCTATATACTCACGCCAGATGTATATAGAGAGTTAAAGGAACAATTTAATTGCAGGAGGATAGAAATAACAATAGATGGAGATAAGGAATTCCATGACAAGCACCGTTTCACGTGTAGCGGTAAAGGAACTTTTGTTAAATTATACAACAATTTAAAGTCTATAGTCTCAAGCCCATACTATGATAAGACTAAATGCATGATAACCATTCGATGTAATATTGATCAAAGTAATATAGATGGTGTTATTCCACTTTTACATAAACTGTACAATGATGGGATGCAGGATAAAATTCGTTTTTATTGTGCATGTGTTGTTTCATGGGCAAACAATGGTGCTGGTGATGCCAAGACATGGAAGATAATTGGGAAAAAGTCTACAGAGTATATACTTTATATGCTAACGCATGGTTTTAGAACAGAGATTCTTCCGCACAGAAGTGGCCCTTATATATGTATTGGGACAATGAAAGAGTCCTTAATGTATGATGCTTATGGTAATATTTACGACTGTTCGGAGACAGCCTATTCTACAAGATATTTAGGAGGTCCATTGCATTTGGGCAATATACATAACCGAGGTAATAAGCGCAAAAATAGTGCCTTAGCGACCATTCCCCACATGTTGTTAAGTGGTCAGATTAAACAGTGTAAAGATTGTAAGTATTATCCTTTATGTGGAGGATTATGTCCACTTGCATTATATGAGAAAGAACCTAGATGCCCTATGTTTATATATAATATAGAGGATCGCATGCTAATAAATGCTATATACAGACTTAACCATATAAAATAATAACATAATGCATATAATTCAAACATATAGTCAGTTAAGAAGTTATGGACTGAACTTTTGCGGAGGTTATTTATCTCCACTAGTCAATTGGCTATCAATAGCATTGAGTGGATTACTCTTAAAAGAGTATAACCCACAAATACCCCTTTGTATGTATACAAATTTTGAGTTAAAACATATATTTAAAGATTTGTTTCTATTGCCATATGATACATACTTCATATTGGATGACATCAAGAATGAGTATAGGGATTTTTACTGTTACCCTAAAATTCAAACATATAGTATGCAAAATGCTCCCTTTTTGCATATAGACTGTGATGTGTTTTGCAAGGAAGCGCTCAAGAAGCGCTTATTAACAGCAGACTTAGTAGCCCAGCATGAAGAAAACGATTCAAATTTCTACATGTTAGTACTAAACCATTTGAAATCATGCAATGCGATAATTCCTGATTACATGAGAGTATGTTTCGGTGAAAATAATATACATTCATATAATGCAGGGGTATTGGGTGGTAATAATGTGTTCTTTTGGAAAGAGTACATTGAATATGTTAAAGATTTTTTATCAAGCAATGCTAATAGTATAAGAAAGTCAGACAAGAAGTTTCTTTATAATGTTGTTTTTGAACAATGGATTTTTTATGCCTTAGCACATACAAAAAGAATCAAGGTTGAAACATTTATTAAGGGTGTTGTTAAGGATTTTGTTATGCCTTGGGGAACAGTCCCTGACCAAGTAGTGGAAGCTAACAATCATCCTTATATTCACATAATGAATTACAAAAGTCATCCACGCTGTAATAGCTATATCATTAGGCAAATGTATAGGAAGTATCCAGAGTATTTTGACCGAATACTCTATGTATGCCATAAAAATGATATTTGTCAAAAAATCACACTAAAAGGTATTGCAAATAGTGAGTATGAGAAAAGAGCAATAGAATATGAAAAAATATCTAATGGAGACTTATTAAACTCTATAATTTCAATTTCTCCGGATGTTAAATTCATAAGTAATAAAAAAGTTTCAACATTACCTGATAAAAAGGAATGCAAACAGGAGGGATATCTAAAAACATACAATACATATCTTGCGCAGAATGTGTATATAAAATACGACTCTGTTATGACAAATCTACTTAAAATATTTAGGAAGCCTATTCGGTTAAACGAAATAATAACAGACTTGAATCCCTTTCAACAAGAATATTTAATTACAAGTATTCGCAAGGGATTATTTGATAATGTATTAATTATATGACACCATAAAATAACAAAACATAGTGCATACTTTATAATTAATACTTTGGTGGCATGAGCATAATGCTACACTAATGTATTTTAAGTGTACTAATTATATAGTCATATACACTCAGAAGGTTTAATACTTATACAACCTAAAATTAAGGTTTTTGTTAGTAGCTTAAAGGTATTTTTAGAAAAAGATTTTGTTTTATTAATATTATTGCATACATGAGGTTTTTACAGACATATTACAGTTTCTCCACAGATGAAGATCCTATGTTCGATAAAGCAGGATTTCTCTCACCTGAATTTCATTGGATAACTATGGCTATTAGTTGCCTTTTACTAAAGCAGCATTATGGTCATGTTACGCTGTATTGCAATTCCACAGCTAAAAAAGTTGTTGAAGAATTGTGTATTCCTTATGATCAGATAGTAACAATTCCGAATATTATGGAAGGGTATTCTGGCTATGAATTATGGGCTTTGCCAAAATTATATACATACAGTGAACAGCATGAACCATTTTTACATGTAGATTGTGATTTTTTGTTGTATGACAGCTTACCAGATTCCTTTTGGAAAGCAGACTTATTCGCACAAAATATTGAGTATGACGATCAATTGTATAATCGTAAGTGCATAGATCGTTTCATACAAGTTGGAGGAAAAATTCCCAATTTTGCAGATATAGAGCTTAAAAATAAGATTATTAGTGTGGCTAATGCAGGCGTACTCGGAGGAAATGATGTGAAATTCATTCAATACTACACAGAACAAGCATATAGATTTATATATAACAATGATAGGATTTTGAAACTTAATCATGACGGTTTTATAAATTCTGTTTACGAGCAACTTTTCTTTTATTGCCTAGCTCAAAAATATAATAAAACTATAAGCTACTGCACTGAAGGTGAAAAATTAAGTACTTTGTTTGATTGGATGAATCTTGATATGTCGTGTTTGAAAAAACACGGCTATTGTCATATGCTTGGAAATATAAAAAAAAGAAATGATGCACAAATTTTTGCATCAAGGCTTCTAGAAAAAATAGATCCTGCTTTACATCATCATATAATCAATACATATATCCAGCATGGCGGTATCCCAATATCTAATTATCTGAATTTTATAGATACTCCTTATATCCATCATTACAGGACTTCCAACGAAATATTAGAAAGGTCACGTAGTTTTAAAGTTTCTAAAAATTATGATATAGGAAAAATAATGAAAGAAAGAATCTATACCGAAATTAAGAAACTGGACAACACGTGCATCAAAGTTGAGAAAAAACTAGAAGATAATAAGAAGGAATTTTTTAAAAAGCAGTATACTTGCATTAATAGCTTTTGGGAAAATGAGAGATTATATGAGAGTAATTGTCAGTTTATTTTAAATCCTTTTATTAGCTTGACAGATATATCATCAGAAACATTGATGTATATTACAAAAAATCAAAAAATTGAAAATAAAATGTATAAAGTTGTAACTATACCAGATGCTTTTCGTCAAACAGTTTATGAAGTAGTTGCTCGTGGAACGGTTGAAACTATTATAGACTATCTCCTACAGGAGCATACAGCAACAGCCTCCGATATAATAGATAATGTTTGTGCACTATCACAAAACAAATATGGTAAAGAAGAGTATGAAGCTAATTTAAGATATGTAGAAAGAATTATTTACCGGATGATAGAAAACTGTATTTTAACAATATCGAATATCTAACGTCCAGTTTTATTTTTGACTATTATTGAAATATTAATGCTAAAGCTCACAGTTTAATGAAACATATTCGTTTCTTACATCAATACGATTCTATGCAATGTGGTATTACATGCCTACAAATGATATGCGAATATTATGGAAAAAGATACTCTTTATCTTTTTTAGAAAAACTATGTACGCCAACTACAGAAGGAATTTCTTTATTGGGACTAAGTAAAGCTGCAAATTACCTAGGCTTTGATACGATTTGTACCCAGATAGATATTACCAATTTATCCAAATATCCGTTACCTTGTATTCTCCATTGGAATCAGAATCATTTTGTAATACTATATAAAATAAGAAGAGACAAGAGATTTTATATAGCAGATCCTAGTAAAGGATTAATTAAATATAATTTAGAGGAATTTAAGAGTCATTGGATTAGTACAAGATTGAAAGATAAAGAGCAAGGAATCGCTATGCTTTGCAGTACTACTCAGTTACTTGATAACAATAATATTAAAGAAGAATCCAAGCTGAAAGAAGAACGCTCACTCAAGTTTCTTTTCGGTTATGTCAAAAAATACGGAAAGCACTTTGGGCAGATAGTCTTAGGCTTACTTGTGGGCAGTCTGCTGCAACTTATCCTGCCTTTCCTCACGCAATCAATTGTGGATGTGGGAATCAAAAACCAGAACATCGGTTTTATTTGGTTAATACTCTTGGGACAACTTGTCCTTACCATGAGCCGTACTGCCATTGATTTTATCCGTCGTTGGCTCTTACTGCATATCTCTATGCGGATCAATATTTCTCTTGTGAGTGACTTCTTCATCAAGCTGCTCAAACTGCCGATGTCGTTCTTCGACACTAAACTGATGGGCGACCTTATGCAGCGTATGGGTGACCATAGTAGGGTGAACACGTTCTTAACTCAAAAGACACTTAGCATCGTGTTCTCCCTCTTTACCTTTGTGGTGTTCAGCATCGTGCTGCTATCCTATAATTGGCTTGTCTTTACCATCTTCATGCTCGGTAGTCTGCTCTATGGCGGTTGGCTTGCACTCTTCCTCAGGCGCAGAAAAGTACTTGATTACGAACTCTTCGAGCAGCAAGCCATCAACAACAACAAGACCTACGAGTTTATCACCTCTATGCAGGAGATAAAACTCCAAGATTGTGAACAACGTCGTCGTTGGGAATGGGAGGACGTGCAGGCAGACCTCTTTGGAGTGCAGATGAAATCCCTTAAACTCCAACAGACACAAGAGGCTGGTAGCATATTCATCAACGAACTGAAAAACATCGTAATCACCGTGGTGGCAGCCACAGCCGTCATTCACGGACAGCTCACGCTGGGTATGATGCTTGCCGTGCAGTATATCATTGGGCAACTCAACTCACCTGTCGAGCAGTTGATGAGTTTCTTCTATTCGGTGCAGGATGTGAAGATAAGTCTTGAGCGTATCAATGAAATCCACCGCATGGATGATGAGAACGGAAAGCAAGGATTGGAAATGGCAGTGAAAGAAAAAAATCAAGGCATAGACCTTGAAGCCGTAAACTTCAAGTACGATTCTCACGCATTGAAAACCATCATTGATGATGTAAGCCTCACAATCCCCAAAGGTAAGGTAACTGCCATTGTCGGAGCGTCGGGTAGCGGAAAGACCACCCTCATCAAACTGATGTTGGGCTATTATCCCGTATTGGGAGGACAAATCACCATAGGCGGAACAGGTGTAAATACGCTAAATAAGAAGTGGTGGCGCAGACAGTGTGGCGTGGTGATGCAAGACGGTGTGATATTCTCCGAGAGTATAGCAAGGAATATAGCCGTAGATGATGGTGAGATTGACAAGGAGCGATTGCAAAGGGCAGCCGAAATAGCTTGTATTCATGACTATGTAATGGGACTTCCCTTAAAATACAACACTAAGATTGGTCGCGATGGCGTTGGCTTGAGTCAAGGACAGAAACAGCGTATCTTGATAGCAAGAGCTGTATACAAGAACCCCGATTATATTTTCCTTGATGAAGCCACCAACTCGCTCGATGCCAATAACGAGCGCATGATTGTGGAGCATCTGGATGAGTTCTACAAAGGCAAGACGGTAGTTATCGTAGCACACCGACTAAGCACGGTGAAGAATGCTGACCAAATAGTGGTACTGGATAAAGGCAAGGTGGTCGAGATTGGCAACCACGAGGAACTCACGGCAAAGCGTGGTGCATACTACAATCTTGTAAAGAATCAATTGGAGTTAGGAAACTAACGTAAAGGAAAAACAACTATGGTAGACGACAAGATAGAACTCCGCAGCGAGAAGGTAAGGCACATCATTGGCGAGATACCGTCAAAAATTGTACGCTATGGCATCATGATTATCACTGTTGTAATATTAGGACTACTGGCAGGTGCATACTTTATACCTTATCCTGAAACCATCAGTGCAAAGGTACAGATGACAAATGCCCGTCAAGGCACAATCGCCGTTCCCTATAAATACGTAAATACGTTAGCGAGAGGAATGACGGTAAACATCGAATTTGAGGGTTACGATGCAGAAACCTACGGAGTTGCAAATGGTGTAATAACAGCCACATCGCATATACCCTTACAAACGGCAGAAGGCAACGTGTTCACGGCACAGGTAAGGATAACAGATTGCAAGTATAATCTCATCAGCGGAATGACAGGCACCGCATCTATACTTGTAAGCAATGAAAGCATACTTCAGAGGATTGTCAGGCAAATAACAAACATCATATAATTTCCTTTTTAATCGTAATCAAGCGGTGAAAGAAGAAAGGCAGTTGTAGTTACTGCGTAGTACCATTGTTTCGGGTATTTTACTACACGTTAATCCTTTTTCTTTCACCGCTTTAACTCCTATTGTAGTAATGTAGTAAGATATAATCGGTGAAAGAAAAAGGAAAGATAAGAAATAATCATTAGTTATTCGTGTTACCGAGCAGAAATATCGGTGTTATCACGGATGCAGGTTTCTGCAATCTCTCACAGAGATACTCTCTAAATAAATGGGCTTCCGTGCTGTCCAACTGAAAAGACAGGGCGATGATGACAGGAAGCGGATAGAGCGGAGCATAACCTTTTAGTTGTTCGTTTGCATAAATATCTTCCTCACCTGCAACCCTCTCATCGAGATGTAGGTTGGAGGATTTTATTATCGTTTGAAGTCTATGGTTAAGTTTGCCCCACGTTACACCGAAGAACCTCACAAGTTCACTCTCTGTCATGGCTATCCCTTCGTTTCCCTTGCGAATGACCTGCATATTGCAGCCCCAATCAAAATAGCTACGATGATTCTCCGTGCTAGTCATTGTCCTTTGTTTATAGTTCGTATTCATGCCGTTTCTTCCATTTTACAGATTGATGTATCCAAAAGTTCAAAAGCCTCTCTCTCCATAGTTTCTTTATCTTTTGCCGATTGTTTGGCAATAAGCCTGTCCATATCCTCCGAAATCTTGTTGTCCGTTACCTGCGCATAAACTTGAGTGCTTGATATGGAAGCGTGCCCCATCATCTTGGCTATGCTCTCAATAGGTATTCCTGCGCTTAGGCTCATCGTACCGAAGGTATGCCTTGCAACATGGTACGACAATCTCTGTCTGATACCGCAAGCCTTACCCACGATGCTCAGGTTCTTGCCCATCACGCTACGGCTGCAATGAGGTTGAAAGACAAGGCTGTCGCCTTTTTCTTTCACCGTCTGCTGTTCTTCGTTTCTTGCCAGCTCTTTCCTATAATAGTTGATGATAGCTTCCGCTATGGGATGTAACGGCACGACAAACTCAACCTTTGTCTTCTGACGCTCTTTGCGTATATACATCTGTCCATCCGCTGCCGTTTGGATATGCTTGTATTTCAAATTTTCCATATCAGAGATAGCCAAGCCTGTGAAGCAGGAAAAGATGAACATCAGTCTTGCCAACTCTGCTTCCTTGTCATTCATACTTATTGCCATAAGTTTCATTACATCGGCCTTTTGCAAGAAGCGTATCTTCTTTTCATCCTTCTCATACTTGGCGTTATCAAGCGGATTGCAGCGGATAATCCTCCTGCTCACCGCACGAAACATCAGTCGGCTCAGCCAACAGAGATTGGTATTGACAGTCGATGCTTTCAGCCCACGCTTTTTCAGGAAGAAGCGGTATTCCTCGAACAAACTCTCCGTAATGGTGGCGATAGATATGTCTTGTACTCCTTTGTTTTCGATAAATTCTCGGAGATTTCTATCAGAATAGTAAAGGTTCAGATAAGTCCCTTCTGCCCTTGATTTGCCAACACTCTCCTTGACGGATTGCAGTTCTGCCTTGCTCATTGCAAGGAGCGTGGTGGGGTTAGTGGCAATGCCTTGCAAACGGTTCTTGATAAGTTCCACACTTACCACTCCTTCCCTCGTCAGTATGTCCCGATAGGTTTTTTCTATCAATTCCCTGAACTCATTGATTCTTTGGTTGGTCTTCCTATTGGTTGTCAAACCCTGTTTGGTGTTCCACTCGGAGGGATTGCACTCTTCACCTGTGCTAATGGCTGTGCTCTTTCCGTCGATGGTGATACGGCAGAGAATGGCGGTATTGCCGTCTGCCTTTGTTTTCTGTCTGTTGATATAGAATAGAGTCTTGAATGTACTTCTCATAATGATTTTAGTTTTAATATGTCTATTGCTAAAGACTCATCTGCATATCCTCCGTGAAAGAAAGGAAACGATTAAACTCCTCAAAGAGTTTTTGGGGTGTAACCTTTGCATAGCGTTCAGTCATGCTTATGTTCGAATGTCCCAGCATCTTGCTCACCGTTTCTATTGGCACTCCTTGCTCAAGCGTGATAAGCGTGGCAAAGGTGTGTCTTGCCGTATGTGTGGTAAAGGGAAACGATATGCCTGCACGAAGCCGCAGGGCTTTCAAACAGATCTGATAGTTCTTGTACTTGATACAGGGGAGTAATGTTTCCCTTCCATCGCTGTGGAGCTTCTCCATCAGCCTTATGGCTTCGGGCAGCAGTTTGATACGGCATAATACGCCTGTCTTGTGGCGGTTGAACTTCAGCCAAAGGCTACCCTCGTCGTCACGCACAAGATGGGACTTGTCCAGTTCCATCAAATCACAATAAGCAGCACCTGTATAACAGGCAAAGAGGAAAATATCCCTTGCAGTTTCCATTTCCTCCTCCAAGTCCTCAAAGTTGAGAGCCTTCAATTTGTCTAATGCTTCCTTGTCCAATGCTTTGGGCAGTCTCTTGTCGCCCTTGCTAATTTTGGCTTTGTCAAATAGAAGTACATCAGCCAATCCCTCACGGTAAGCCAACCTGCATACCGTCTTCAAATGCGTGGCTGCATTATAGAATGTGCTTTCTTGAAAACCGCACTCACCTAAGAAATACTGCCCAAACTCATAGATAAAGTTCTCTGTGAGCTGTGAGAAAGCCAAGTCTGTCACCTTGTATTTCCGTTGAATAAACTTCTGCAAATGAATTCGGGTAGAGTGATAGCCGTGTATGGCTCCTTCCTTGATGTCTATACCAACATGGCTTTCCTTCTCCTTAATGAGCATATCCAGCCTTTCAATGAGCATGCATCGTGTCTGTACGCTCCCTTGGAACAGCTCTTTCACATCGGCTGCATCAAATAGGCAACCTTTGGATAGCAGAGATTGATAAGCCGACTGAACAGACAACAGCAGATTTTCCAATTTACCGTTTATCTCCACCGCCTCACGACTCTTACCATCCATTCTGCTCTCTCGTGGATTCCACAAGTCGGGGTTGCAGGAGAGTTTACAACTGAACTGTGCAATACTCCTTCCAAGTGTAATACGCCCCATGATGGGAGCCTTGCCCGACTTGTCAAGACCGCTCTTTTTGAGGTAGAGCAACACCTTCATTTTCTCTTGTTTCATACGCTTTAATTTTTATGGGCAAAGTTACCCGAATTAAAGCGTTCCTCACTTATGCAGAAAACTGCCGACCGCAGCAACAGCCACACGAGCGAAAATAATTCAGTTACCGAACATTACTTCATCGTTACCTATCTCAAAATCAGGTAATGCTTTGGTAACTGAACTTCTGCCTAAATCTGCATATTCCTGCCCTTTTTGAAAAGAGCACTTCTACGCAAATCGTTTCGTTTCTTCCTCATTATCAGTCAGTTTACACCAACTTCGATTTTTCTTCCTTTTCAAGGATTAGTTGCACGCCAAAAGGTGCTCTTTAAGCCTTCAAAAGGGCGTCTATTGACGCCTTAAAGAGCATCTTTTGCAAACCTATTGAGCGTCTTTTGAAACCTAATTAAGCATTAACTAAAAAGAGAGTGGATGAAAAATCAGAACAAAACTTTCTCGATTTCCTCTGCAAAAAGAAAGGAAATCAACACCATGACACCTCATCCAAAAAAACCATTCCCAAGCTAACACAATTCTCTTACAATGATGCAATGACAACCATATAAGATTATATAAAAAAAACTTACCAACGAATCGCACTTCACTGAGTTGTCCGAAGACAGCTCAACGCTTTACGAGCGTTGGCAAGATTATATCTACTTAACCTGCTGCTTTAAGAAGAAACTTCTTTAGGCTGTAGGTTAAGAGCCTAATTAATTCATATTCATTACATAATATCCTGCATCACAGTCATCAGTTAATAATTCGATACTGCTGCTATCAAACTTCATACGATAAGCCCAGTTAGTATCATCAGGAGTACGTGTTGATGTCCAATAGTATCCAGCAGACTCCATCTCATTTATCGCGCCATAACGATAATATCCTAAAGCAGGAAGGAAGAAGTAGCTGTTTTTATATGTAGGTGCACCCTGAGCTGGTGTGCCATAGAATTGACGGTCATTATGACGCATATCACCATTAACAGGGCTTGGAGCTCTCGATTCTGACATCATAGGAATATATCTCTTTTCTCTGAACCACATACCACCTTTATGCAGGTGTCCCATAGTTGTCCAAAGTTCCTCTCCATCCCAATGTGGGTCACCATTCGTTATATACCATGCCATCTCATTAGCATTACGAAGAGTTTTGCAAGAGTACTTAGCTGCATACCCTCCAGTAGCTGGTTCATTATTATAGAAAGTACCTGAAGCGGTATTTGAGTTATAATCAGTTGCAAGCACAGGCTGCCAAGGATCAGCTGAATTCCACTCATGACCATTCCAGTAATTATTCTGTGCATCCCACATGTAGTACTTGCTACCGTCGTAATCCGTTACATTGATATTAGCAGTCATATCATAGTAGTCGTTCTTCTCATAGTCGAACGCTGGATAAGTCTTAGTAATCGCACCCTCAACGTTTGTTGCATAGTCCTTAATCCAATAACGTACGGTCAAGGCATGTCTACCAGGACGAATCACCACGTAGGCACCATTGGTTTTTACATCTGCTGTGCTGGTATTCAAAGAGAAACCATTTGCATAAGAACCGCTACCCTTTGTAGTCATAGTAATACTCTTACCGCTTGCAGAACCTGTCAACTCACCTGTTGTTGTGTCAAGTGTGTAAGTACCAGTAATATCATTATCAGATTCTACCTCAATCTTTGTCAACTGACAATTCTTTATACCTGTATTGTTTGTAAAAGGCTGGAATACGAGGATAGCTGCCTGATGATCGAGACGGAAGTTAAATACGCCATTACCACCTGTTGCGTCTGCTGTACCGCAATCACCTGCCTCACCAATATGTGTGGTGCTATTAGGCTGTGCCTGACTCTGTGTGCCAGAGATTGTTACGTTGTTGTTAAGACCATTCTTACCAGGGTAATATACCTTATAAGTTGTGCTGTTAGTGTATTTACCAGGAACCATAAACTTAAAGCTGGCAGTCTTCTCTGTTGGAGCATTGCTACTCTTGTTCCAAGTTCCGTTATCATCCTTCACATAGATATGATCACCAGCCTCCCAGAAGAAAGCACCGTCATCATAGTTGAGTGATGTACGTGTTGCAGCAGCACCTGTCACGAATGAAGTAAGGTTGCTATTGTTTTCAGTGTTTGTTTCTACAGTGCTTTGTGCTACATCTTCATTAGAGCAAGACGCAAACACCATTACAATGCCACACAATGCTATTAATGATAGCAGGCGCACCTTAAAAGTCTGTTTTCTCATTATTAATATAGTCTTTTTTGCTTATTACTTATTTAATTAAAACCCTCTTTTGATTAATCTTCCCACAATGAAGTATGTCCATTACTTGACGAAGTCTCGCCACCAACCTCAAGCCATTCAACTTCTTCCTTTGCGCCAGCGGCAGCAGGTCCTGTGCGGTGATTGCCAGGATTGTGCTGACTATGGAATGATGTATTTAATATAAAGCTCTCACTGTTGATGCTCATTATCTCTGTCTGAGGCTTCTGATATCCCGATTTAATCTTATTCTGTTTCATAACTTATGGTATAAAATGCTGTTTATTTACTTATTTTATTATCCTTATTCTCAATTTGTAGGACGTAAAATGTTTACACTCACTCTTTAAAAGTGGGAGTATATGGGTGATATTGAACTGGTTTTTAATCCTTATTCTGTTATCCTAATTGAAGAACTTTATGCAGTTTCACACTGCTCTTTTTACCTTATTATTTAATATCAAGGTTTTGTTCGTTCTTAATTATATTTATCCCTAAATTACATCCTTTTAGTAATTAATTTTCATTTTCGATTGCAAAATTACTGAAATAATTTCAATCTCGCAAGATTT
>NZ_JAPWAR010000025.1:0-39376 GCF_041433025.1 Prevotella sp. 20925_1_30
TCTACAAGCTGAGAAAGTTTATCAAAGGTGTTGTGATTAGCTTTAAAATTAGTATCTTTGCATTATCAAATACAACATATTTGGTGGGTACCAGTTGGATCATATAGTTGTGATTAGCTTTAAAATTAGTATCTTTGCATTATCAAATACAACAGAAAAACCTCTACGTGAATAATCAGCTAGTTGTGATTAGCTTTAAAATTAGTATCTTTGCATTATCAAATACAACGAATTACGAAATAAATAACTAATAACTATGTTGTGATTAGCTTTAAAATTAGTATCTTTGCATTATCAAATACAACCGGAGACAGGAAATTGAAAATATCATCATAGTTGTGATTAGCTTTAAAATTAGTATCTTTGCATTATCAAATACAACTCCTCTGGTTGAGGATAAAAATCGGAATTCGTTGTGATTAGCTTTAAAATTAGTATCTTTGCATTATCAAATACAACTTACATTGAATAGTAAAGTTATCGTCTACAGTTGTGATTAGCTTTAAAATTAGTATCTTTGCATTATCAAATACAACTTCACGAAGCAAATTTTCTTCATTTTCTGCGTTGTGATTAGCTTTAAAATTAGTATCTTTGCATTATCAAATACAACATCATTGCATCTATTGCAGTGGTAAGCTGCGTTGTGATTAGCTTTAAAATTAGTATCTTTGCATTATCAAATACAACTTCACGAAGCAAATTTTCTTCATTATCTGCGTTGTGATTAGCTTTAAAATTAGTATCTTTGCATTATCAAATACAACTTAATATAAGGCTAGTATTTCACCCGCTATGTTGTGATTAGCTTTAAAATTAGTATCTTTGCATTATCAAATACAACAGATATTGCTATAAGGTTTCAGAATATCATGTTGTGATTAGCTTTAAAATTAGTATCTTTGCATTATCAAATACAACCGCTTTTTCAGTAACAAGTCTGTCAAGATGGTTGTGATTAGCTTTAAAATTAGTATCTTTGCATTATCAAATACAACTCAAGTAGAATAAAGCATTGATTATAAGCAATATACACTCTACTTACAAAAAAGAAAAATGCAAGAAAGATTAAAGTTTCACTTTTAAAAGTGGAACTTTAACCTTTTTAGAAAAGCTCTAGCTGTACTCCTGGTACATTAGGCTTATGTGGTTTCTTACCATAAAAGAGCTTAATCCCCTCAAACTGCTTATCAGTTATACTCATTATCCCCACCTTTCCATACTCTGGAATAATAGTTGAGACTCTTTTAATGTGAACCTCCATGTTTTCCTTACTACCACAATGGCGTATGTAAATAGAGAATTGGAACATTGTAAATCCGTCTTTTAATAGGTTCTGTCGAAAGAGAGAGGCAGCCTTTCGCTCTTTCTTTGTATCTGTAGGTAAATCAAAAAATACCATTAACCACATACTCCTATATTGACTAAATCTATAAGTTTCCACCAATTGACTTTATAATTCAGGATAAACCATTCTTCTTTGTTCCCCACTAAAACACTTATAAAGAGAGGCTGTCGTCTGTTGTGTAGCTATCATTAACGGACTCTTTTTCCCTCCAATAGTAGTATCAAGAACGGGAATAGATAGAAGCCGAATCTTTATGTCTTTTGTCAATTCACTATAATCATTAGTCAAGCACATTATATCCAACACCAACCCATCAACATAAGGACGATAAGGTTCCATTACGTCATCTGCCAAACAATAAGCATTATATCGATTGTGATGATGAATTCCCAATGTTGGGAGTAATCCACTTGCTACTAAAGAACGAGCCACAACAGCACGTAATATCGCATATCCATAATTTAATAAGTTGTTAGGTGGTTCCCCATCCCGACCTCTTACAAAATCTGAAATATCAGTGAAGATATTTTTCCAATAGTAAGCAGCTGCTCGAGCCTCAAGGTTATCGGGATCACCACTTCTAACTTTATCTGCCCAGGCATACATACATCCCACATCAGCATTAGTATATATACTTAAAATCTTTGCTTGATTACTTATTTTTTGTTTTATAGTTTGTTGCCATAACTGTTTCTTTAGTGGTAACGATGCGTCTACCTGCATACGAAAGCGTTCATTCTGTGTTGTGTTACCACATAAAGGTAACAAAAGTCCAATGGGCATATTCTTACTATCACAAGTGATTACAGCAGAATTGTTCTCTATCAAGGCTTCTAATGCAGACGATGTAATCGTAATTCGTTTATTATCAAGCAGTACAACTCCAATATCTTCTATTGGAATTGTACGCTCACTTTGTTGCTTGAAACTATCAGATAAGTTATCACAACTTTCCACTTCAGGCAAACGAATTACCAATTGTGAATTCTTTAAACTCAAATAAGTAGGATTGCTGAAACATAATGTCTTCTTTATCATAAGCAATCTAATTAATCGTATTCCCCTACTGCGACTATCTTTCCAATGGAATTGATACGTACTTTGACAATTCCTTCTAAACCTTTTAAGGACTTTATCCGCTTGAACGTAGAGTTCTTCAACCTTAAATCATCATTCAACATAGTCTCTAAGTGATGCCTAAACCAATAATCTCTACCTGAAGCCTTCGATAACTTCTGAACTCTGTATAGATTCGGACTAATAATATCATAATTAGCTTCATCCAATAAATCTACTTCAGAAGGAATAAAACCTGTAGCTTCATTTGGGAAGACAAAGTATTCATTTTGCTTCATTGTAAATACAAAGTGCCATCCTTTATCGCAATTATACCTCTTATCGATAATAGGAACTCCTTGTGATTTACGTTCGGCAGCTTCAAAGAATGATACTGGATTATCTTGCAAATTATCTTTGTCATCTTTATAAAAGGCAATATGGTGGTTATTACTTGTTTGAACATAATCACCGAATACTGGTCTTCCATCACTTCCAATAATTGGCTTACCAGCCTTATCCTTTAATGTATGTAACGGAATTACACTTAAGACGCCCTCAATACTAACTCGTTTCAAAGTTATTTGTTTTGCTTCATCCATATAAATAGGATTCTCATCCAAGTTGCTGAAAGCTTTTTGGGCATCTCCATTAAACTCTGCCAACCGAGCTTTCAGTTTTTCCCTTATACCTTTATCGATCACTTTGTCGATTTTAAGGTCAGGTGTAATCCGTTTACGAATAGGATGATACATTCCCCACTCTATTGTTTTAACCAAGACCGGAACTAACTTCGTCTGCTCAATATCTAGGTAAATCGGATTTTTATCTATTGAATTTCTCCCCGTAAAAGCTTTCTTAGCATCACCATTATAAGTATTGAGACGTTTCAGTAATGCTGCACGAATAGCAGGGCTGCATACCCTATTTATTGTTGCTTCGTCTAATGCTGCTCCGACTTTCACCATCCTTACTAATGGACGTTTCTTTGTCCCATAGTATGTAGCGTTATGCAATTCTCCACGTGGTGTAAGCTGTTCCTTTTTTATGATTCCATGCTTCGTCTTAATTTTATTGACGTTCTGTGTCATCACTTTTTTCTTCGCCTTAATAGATACCAAGATCGATTTTAGATGCCTTTTAGCTTCTGCACGGAATTCATTGATAGGCAAAGGAGCATTAAAGCGAAGCTTACCTTCTTCACGATGCAGTTCCTTCACCTCTATACCATAGATACTACCACTCTTATCACTGCGTGCATTGAGGTTGTTCAGATACTGAATATAAGATGGCTTCGTAAAAGCTATTGTCAATGCATCCATCGCATGATGGCGATGATCATTGCGTTTCGTCCAGTCTTTTATACGCTTAACTTTCCGACCATCTCTATCTTCTATCACATCAGCTAAACCTAACTTCAGATACTTCTCAAAGTTAAGTTCTTTCATAACATCCACCAACTGCCAATCTTCGCGCAATCGATTGGTCACAGATCCCGTTGTTGGAGTAACGATCTTAACCAACTCACTTAATATTTCATACGCCTTTTTTGCAATATACTGAGTATTTCGCAGGTCACGATCAATAAAGCCAGAAGGTATATCCGCTTCTGTTTTCAGCAAATTATTATACTTCTTATTACTAATAGCCCCATCCTCTAGAAGGCGAAGAAGTTTCGTCTTATAAGCCTTAACACCCTGTTCTCCATACCTTTCAAGTATAAAATCAAAGGCCGTCTTATTACTTTTAGCTATATTTACATCACGTGCTTCAAGTGTTTTGTTCGACAGGGAATCATCAAACAAGCGTGCTTTCGGAATGATATGTTCTATATCGAAGTCTTTTGAGAAGAGCTTATCTTTAGGAATGTAGGTATCTGAATAGAGTGTCTTAAAGCCGTTCGGTTTAAGCTCTTCATATAGCTTATATTTAATAATGTCATTCCTACTGATATATGAAAGTGCAAATTCCTTCTCAAGAATCTCACGAATGCGCTTATTCTCCTCATTACCTTGATTGATACCACGTGTTATACTCTCACGCTCATCCGCACTACTCTTCAATTCTCTTGCCAGCTCTATTCTTATTTCATCGGGCTTCCCATATTCTTCAATAACTGCATTGATGACATTAACCATCTGATTGAGGATCTTCTCAACAACAGGGTTATGTAAACTATTCTTTGGCAATAGTTCTAACTTCTCTTTATACACCTTTTGATTTAATTCTTCCTTTGTAAGCGACCGACGCGAATGTTTATATCCAGCCTCCTCACATGCTTGACTATAATCTTTCCCAGCTTGTAAATGTGGCAAAATATTACGCATTGCTTTCACACTGAGGTTTCCGTAGCTATCTTCAAAAACGACATCGGCAAGCACAGCTGCATATTCTTTTGGAAAACCAAATGCTGTTTCCAACTTTCTTAATAACGCGTCATTACCTGTTCGAGAGTTATCACCTTCATAGGAATACAACAAATGCCAAAGCTGATACATTGGTTGTCTTTCCAACTCATGCCCCTTCAACGATGAATCAAAGCATAGTATGTCTGTATTGAAGGCTAAGTTCTTGAATATCATCTTAACATAATGGCGAATATCAGAGGCTTTTAGTTTTTTGAAATTACACTCTTCATGCCCTGACATCACGATAATTCGGTTATAACAATCATAGAGAACAGCTTGTGTTCTATTGCCTTCTAACTCTTTATAATTCAAATCCCATTGCTTACTCTTCTTGCCCAATACCTTCAGAGCCTCAGTCTTACTGAGTTTCTCCTTAACGCTTAGTTCCTCATATAAAAGGTTTCTCTCTTCCTCATACAATGGACGCTTGCTATTAGTCTCATGGTCTAGAAGTAGAATGTTATTTAGATTTTGCCAAATTCTAAACTCTTGGAACATAGGGGAAGACTTGGGAGCAATCTTTGGTCCTATTGTTATCTCTTTTTCTTTTCCATCAACTGTCACTTTCACCTTACGCTGTTCAAGTTCGCAAACAGCAATGAGATTCTTCTTACTCTTCAATGGCCGTTGATAAAAGATGATAATATCTCTGATTTCTTGCTTTAGTTCTGACGTCAATTCCTTATGGTAAGTTGCTTGCGTTTCCCAAATCTTCTCAAATTCATCTAAGTAATCTTGACGATAGAAAGGTTGATTCTTTATACTGATATGTGGATTTTCTTGCAGAGAAGCCCATAGGTATTGACCAATTGTCTGCTTGCTGAAATAGAGTTCTTTACTTCTATCACTAATAGCACCAAGTAGCCCACTTGTATTAGCAATCTGTCCTTTCAAGTCACTGATAACAAAGGCTAAAACATCTTTATCAACCTGTTGCTTCATCGCTTCAACCCTCCATTTCAAAGGTTGTAGCCTCCTATCTAGACCTTTTGTATCAGCTGAGTAAATATCATATTTACCAAGGAATAGCTTGCTTGTATTGCTCTTTGCTTTACCTTCTAACTGCTGTTTAAACTCGTCAGTAAGTATCTCTGGATAATACTTCTTCTGCTCGTTCCATATCTTCTCGAACTCTGCAATAAGATCAGAACGGTAATATTCTGGTGTAAACTTCCTACCTGTATTGAGCAACTGAAGGGAGTATTCGGCAGGAGTCAAATGCTCTTCATAGAGTTTCTTAGCTATGGTCATACCATCAAAAAGCTTTCCTTCTTCTTTATCGTTTGCTTTTCGATTACTTTTATAGCCCCGTTTCTTGTTCAGCATAAATAGAACTCGGGCAAACTCATGCAATGACACTTCCTCTTCTGCAGCTTTCGCACGCAACTTATAGGTCTCAAAAGTAGAAGATTTACCATCTTCATACATCGGTTCGGAACCTATCCAGCCTTGTTTCTGTAGGCAACTACGAAGATTCTCTCTGCGCAGCTTATATCTTTGAAGGTTTATTCTTGCAGCATGCACCTGCTGTCTATCGGCATTAGTCGTGATTGCTTTCCCCTTTTCAAAGTTCCCTTTTTCATCTACAGTCAATGGGTTTACCCTCACACCAAGCCTTACGATAGAAGATTGTTCGTCTTTGTTTTCACTTTCATTCACTAAGGCCCAACCAATACTTGTAGTTCCTAAGTCTAATCCTAGTATTTTCTTCATGTTGAATTGATTATATGATAATTTGTGTAAAGGTACAAAAAAAACAACAACAAAGTCAAAATTTCATTAAGAAAATTTGCTTATTATTTTTTTAATACATACCTTTGTAACGAACTAATTTTAAAGTATTCACAATAAGGATTATTCCGTTGTGAGAACATTAGGTTGCCTCGTCCTTCCATACGGGGCATTTTTTATTGTTTAAATATAATCCATCTAGCCACTATCCTAATATATCATTAGGAACAATCAGTAATACCTATATACGTATAACCTATGACGGAAATGACAGCTAAAATTAAACTCTTCGCACTTTCATAACCTTTTCCTTATTCGGAAATACTCGTGTCCTATCCACATTATCACCATCTTCTGACACTATAAAGAGTAAGTGGAAACCACTAAAATACCCCCAACTACACAACTCTTAACACTCGACACATATCATAATGAGGAACTTTAAAATAGAGGGAAACACCTTATAAAGAACCTAACAATAAGACTTCATTCCCTTCAAAGAGCCTGTGAGAGGCTTTAACAATGAGCTATGAATAAGAAATAAGGTATTAATAATCTCTTTCCTGATAGCTAATTTCATTAATTATTCATATCTTTGCAGATGATAAGAGATGCGTATTTGAGAGAAGCAAACGCTACTTTGTCAATGATTCTATCTATCTGAAGAATGAGAAATAATAGTTCTAACCAATTTTCAAGACCTATGAGAAAAATCATTACTACCCTACTCCTCGCACTCTCCATGAGTGCTGTTGCGCAGGATTTCAACCATTACTTTGAAGATGCAACGCTCCGTTTAGATTACATCTTCGCAGGGAATGCCAAAGAGCAGACCATCGCTGTGGACGAACTATCACGTATCCCACATTGGTATGGCAAGCACGAACGACTAGCAGAAGTGCCCGTTGAAGGCAATGGACAGGTCATTGTGCGTGACCATCGGACGCAGAAAGTAATCTATCGAAACTCCTTTTCGACTCTATTCCAGGAGTGGCTCACTTATGATGAGGCACAGGGTAATAGCAAGAAATCGTTTGAGAACGTCTTTCTAGTACCTTATCCCAAAGATACAGCAGATGTAACTATCGAACTAAGGAACAATCGGCGCGAGGTTACTAACCGCATGACGCATATCGTTGTACCACAGGATATTCTCATCCGACACATCGGGGAGCATAATATCACACCTTACGAGACTTTGCAACAGGCTGCTGATCCATCGCACTGCATACACATTGCATATATTGCGGAGGGTTACACTGAGGCTGAAATGCCTACATTTATAAAGGATTGTCGCATTGCGATGGAGGCTCTCTTCGCTCACGAACCTTTCAAATCGCTGCGTTCTCGATTCAATATTGTGGCTGTCAAGGCTCCATCCGTTGATAGTGGCACATCCGAACCATCAAAGGGTATATGGAAGAACACGGCTCTTCACTCTCATTTCGACACTTTCTACAGCGACAGATACCTCACTACACTCCATCTCAAAGACCTCCATGACTGGCTAGCTGGTACGCCTTACGAACATATCATCGTACTAGTAAACACAGAGAAATATGGTGGTGGCGGTATTCTGAACTCTTACAACCTCTCAATGGCACACCATCCTCAATTCAAACCAGTGGTTGTCCACGAGTTTGGACACTCTTTCGCAGGGCTAGGTGATGAGTATGCTTATGCCAAAGAAGAGATTAATATGTATCCAAAAGACGTCGAACCGTGGGAACCGAACCTAACAACTCTGGTCGACTTCCACAATAAGTGGGAAGGAATGATCGATAAGAAGACCCCATTACCGACGCCTGAACCAACCGACTTAGATAAGCCGAACGCACGCAGGGACAAGTGGAAAGTGGGTGCATACGAGCCTGCTGGCTATGCTCAACATGGTGTTTACCGCGCTTACCCAGACTGCCGTATGCGCACAAATGCCCATCCTGAGTTCTGTCCAGCATGCACCCAGGCTATCACTCAACTGATTAAGTTCTATACAGGAGAGTGAAGATTCAAGTCTTCCTGAAGTCTTTTAGTATTCTATCCTGCCCCATCCACGGGGCAGGAATACGTATTGTTGTCTAAAGACGATAGTTTTATTGGAATCAACGAGGGCGTCTCTTCGATGGCAAGAGAGCCTCTCTTCCTATTAACGAAACGCCCTTCTCTATTTGAGAAGGGCGTTTCCTTTAATTCAAGGGATAATACTTTAATATTCAAAACATAGTTTCCTCTATAAGAAAACACAACTAACTATACTGAAAACAATTATCTAATAAAAACTTGTTAAATAATTACTTCAGATAGAAACGAGCCTTTCAACTCCCCTTCCTAGTCGGCAAGGGAAAAAGATGCGGGGCGTCCTCTCTATCTAAAATCTACGTTCTGCGGTCTCAAATGTACTGCAAGGTAGTCCCTTTTCATTCACAAGATTCGCACGAGTAAACGGCTGCCAACCATAGCGAACACTAACAGGATGGGCTACTACTGACCCACACGACACACGCACCTGATAACCATTCTCTATCGTTGCTTGGGCTTCATGATAAATACCATCAGCCCCCGCAAGCTCAAAGCCTATCAATCGGTTGCCCGTGAAATGAAGTTCCTTTGTATTTGAGAAAGTCAACAATAAGCCTCCATCAACGGATTCAACTCGCTCTATAACAGGTCCCTCTGACACAATATCATGTCCATAACTATGGTGCAAAACTTGCATGGCGAGCCGCTCACCTACAGGTTTCTTATTGGTGTAATGCACATCAAGAGAATCGCCCAAATCGCTTGTCACCGTCATCCAAGTATGCTCCAACCCTAACGCCATACGCCGTTGTGAATCACGGAAACGCGGCCAGGAACGACGGTTCAGACTAGATAGTTGTACGAAATAAAAGGGCATCTTCTTCTGTTGAAAGAAGTTTCGCCAACTTTTCTCCAACAATGGGAAGAGGCGTTCATGCAGCTCGATGTTATGCGCATTCGACTCTCCTTGATACCACACAATACCTTTCAACGTATAACCCAACAAAGGAGTCATAGCTGTCTCGAACATATAAGCAGGCGCATAAGGGTGCTGTTGCAATGGATTCTTGCTATTGGCAATATTCTGCAAAGCACGTTCTCTTGCCCACTTCATACCGAAATCGCCATGATACCAGTCCCGCAAGATTGCAGGAAAGTCCTTTTCAAGGGTCGAACGATCAATCCATGACTCTGTGGTAGTGCCTCCTACGGCATTACAAATCACTCCTATAGGTACTTGCAGACTATCTGCTAAACTCTTAGCGAAGTGATATGCTACTGCAGAGAAGCCCGATAACGATTCAGCCGAGCAGTTACGCCATGGACCAACACGCATGAGTTGGTGGCGATTAACCGAGTCGCACACCGCTTCCGACCAGCTCACAGCATTCGTAGGATAGCGTGTTGACATATTAAAGAGATGTATTAAGGGTTGTGAACCAGCCTCCGCAAGGTCTTGCTTACCACTTTGTACGGCGGAGATAGGCAACTCCATATTCGATTGTCCCGAACACAACCACACCTCTCCAACGTATATATCTTTCAACGTCAGCCGCTCTTTACCTGCTGCAACTATTGCTTTGTAAGGACCGCCAGCCTTTCGAGCAGGGAAATTAACGCTCCATGTACCATCGTCTGCAGCTGTTGTGAATTGATTCTGACCATCGAAACTTACCTTAACAACCATCTTTGCATTGGCAGAACCACGAAAGATAATCGGTTCGTTACGCTGCATTACCATTCCATCGGTATATAGTGGCGCAAGAGATAACCCTCCATAATTGCCTGTCATAGCCTTATATACAGTCTCAGCGATGATCTTTGCACCTTCAGCATTGGGGTGAAGCGCATCCGCAAAGAGGTCTGGACGATTGTGAAGAGGCGTATAGAGGTCTATTAATGGGAGGTTCTCAGCCGTTGCCACTTGCTTGATATGCTGTTGAATGAGGCTATGCCAGTCCCTAGTTCCGCTCTCGAAGCGAGGGTGACGTTCGAAGATTGGCGACATCACGCACACCCATATCTGTGCTTTAGGGTTCACTTTGCGGAAGGAGTTGACGAGTTCTATATAGTTAGAATTGAACTCTTCAGCATATTCAGACCAATTACGAGGGTCCGTGTCATTGAGTCCTAGATGGATAATAACCCTATCGGCTTTGAAAGCTAACGCTTCTTTGTATTCCTTCTGGTCGATATATGGACGGTGACCATGGCTTAGAAGCGTACTTCCAGAGTGCCCGAAATTACGCACATCGTACTTATCTCCTAACATTCTCTGCAACTGCACGGGATAACAATCGGCGTCCCTATTGGTCAAACCATACCCCCATGTAACACTATTACCCACACACGCCACCTTGATGCGTCCGTCAGCAAATGCCATCAGAACCATCAGGAACATCATTAATAATAAAGTAAGTCGTTTCATAATAGATTTATCTAAGCAGTCAAGACACCATCTCCACCACCTTATTATATCGTATAAATACATCGGCGAAATTACTTATTTTCTTACTAACTAGCAAGAGAATGCTTTGCAAAATGGCTTTATCTAGCCTAATTGAGGGCTTTCCTTACCAATTAACTCGTATTTCGTCAACATAAAACTAATGATTATCTTGGATGCAAGAAATAAGTCCTTTATCAAAAGCGACGCCCCGACTCTATTGAGTCAAGGCGTCTTCACAATTCGTTAATAGCCCGTGATAAGTACAAAGTTGCCACTTAGTATTGGTTCCTAATAGGGTCATTGTATTGTACTTGAAGCTCTTTTAGCTCCTTCTTCAATCGTTCTGTGAGTTTCTCCGTACCCTTTTGTCCATAGATGTTATGCAGTTGTGAAGGGTCCTTCTTGAGGTCATAAAGCTCCCAAGAGTCTATATCGTTATAGAAATGAATCAGTGTGTAACGCTTCGTCCGAATACCATAATGACGGCAGACAGAGTGCTCTGCGGGGTATTCATAGTAATGGTAATACAGCGATTTACGCCAGTTAGCAGGCTTCTTACCCTGTAACAAAGGCAGGAGCGAACACCCTTGAATATCCGAAGGAACCTTTACACCAGCTGCTTCCAAGAATGTTGGTGCATAGTCAATGTTCTGTACCATCTCATTAACAACGCCTTGTTTCCCACCCGGACAATAGATTAGCAGTGGTGTACGGAACGACTCTTCATACATGAATCTCTTATCGAACCAACCGTGTTCACCCATGTAGAAGCCTTGGTCGGAGGTGTAGACTATCATCGTATTATCTAATAGATTCTTCTCACGGAGATACTCAATTACACGTCCAACATTGCGATCTACCGACCGAATCACACGCATATAATCATGCATATAACGCTGATATTTCCATTCAGCTAACGCCTTCCCCGATAGCTTATCAGCCTTAAACTTCTGTATAATGGGGTCGTAATGGCGATCCCATTGAGCCTTTTGAGAAGGCGTCATACGCTCATAGTTACGACGTCCCCACGCTTCCAACTCCTTGTCTGAATGTATCTCCTGCTCGTGATCCGCCATCTTATTATCATAGACAATGTCCATATCTTTGATAATACTCATCTTCTGTTTCTGTGCTGCCAGACGCCCTTCATAGTTATCATAGAACGTCTCGGGCAATGGATACTGCACATTATTAAAGAGGTCTAAGTCGCATGTATCAGGGTTCCAAACACGATGAGGAGCCTTGTTGTGCATTAGTAAGCAGAAAGGCTTGGAAGGGTCTCGTTTATTCTCCATCCAGTCTATTGCGAGGTCAGCAATTATGTTCGTTACATATCCCTGACGCTGTAGTGGCTTGCCATTACATAAGAAGTCGGGGTTGTAGTAGTCGCCTTGTCCAATGAGAATGTCCCAATAGTTGAAGCCAGTAGGCAGTGATGTGAGGTGCCACTTACCGATCATTGCGGTCTGATACCCTGCATGTTGAAGGAGCTTAGGAAAGGTTTGCTGTCCTCCATCAAACGTCTTGGTGTTATCTGTGAAACCATTTGCATGACTGTGCTTACCCGTTAACATACATGCTCGGGAGGGTCCGCTAAGAGAGTTAGCAACGAAACTCTCTTGGAATTTCACACCATGATTAGCAATCCAATCGATGTTTGGTGTATCAATGAAACGCTTGTCGTAGGCACTAATCGTTTGATAGGAATGGTCGTCACTCATGATATAAACGATATTCATGGGCTTCTTCTGCGCCTGAGCAGGTAGGATGGCGCCCAATGCGAGGGTGCCTGTCACGCAGCATAGGATTTTAGTTTGCATAGGTAATAACTGACTTTTAGGTTTTAAAGGAGGGCTATTAGGATCATAATCAATGCGTCTAATCTCCTGTAATCACCCCCATTTAGGTTTGTCAACACAAATGTAATACTTTTTGAGAAGTCCTCCAAAGAAATGAGAAGATTTGTTGTTAAATAGGAAAGGGAGCCTCATCAAAACTCAACTACAGCCTCTGCCTCGTCCCATCTACAGCCTCTCCCCCGCCCCCTCTCCGAATGGAACAACCCCACCCAACCTCCCCTAAGGGGAGGAGTGCCTAACGGGTGCCAGTTAGAAAATAGTTTCTTTAATTCAAAAGGGGCGTTTCTTCGATATGAAGAGGGCGTTCTGTTGCATCGAAGAGAGGCTTTCTTCATATCGAAGAAACGCCCTCTTTGTTTGCAAATAAGACTATCTACTCCCCTCTCCATTCGGAGAGGGGGCGGGGGTGAGGCTTTTCTTGTTAACAAAAAACTCCGCCCCTACATTCACATGCAAGGGCGGAGTCAGGGTGAAAACACCCTTTTCTATATCATGATTGAATTTAAAGTTGCATTTATCTACGTGTTAACTTCGGATTAACATACACCTCTCCGATTCCACGGAAAGCACCCATAACGGGCTTCGTGTCGGTGAATCGGTTCCAACCATAGGATGAGAAGGTTTGTTCGGAAGCTAACTTCTGTGCCTCACGGAACACTAGATTACCATTGTTATCGAACGTGAGAAGGATGCTTTCCTTCGTTCCGTTGATGGCAGTCTCATGTTCCTTACTGAAGTCATCAGCAACGATTACACTGATAAGGTACTCATATACGCCTGGAACAACCTCTTTCTTGCCAACAATCTTACCATTCATCATCTCAAAGCCTTTGCCTGGTGTGAAGCTAACCTCCCACTTGTATTGATTGTCAACGATGAAGTTTCCCTTGTTCGTACCCGTTGCCTCTATACGAACAGACGATGTCTTCTCTGCTAAGTCACGACTTGGAAGGCGCATTTTAGCCGTTTGCACATAATCGCCAACCACATCGTTGAGCGAAGCCTGTACCACTTTCATTGAGTCAACAAGCCCGATTGCCTTGGCTGTAACCCACCCTACACGTGGACGCCCCGTCGTATTAGCTTCGACCTTGACGTTTATTTTCCCATTCGTATTGCCTACCTTAATCCAATCAGCCGTCCCACTGTACTCAACGGGGACGTTAGAAGTAGCAATCAAAGAGCGTTCAACAGCCTCATCTCCAGCATAGATATCCTCGCCAGTAGGCAACCCGAAGGTCACACCCTCCTGTTGGATATTCAGTGTGATAGAGTCTCCTTGCTCATTCTTAACCACCAATAGCGTGTTACGCGATTGTGCACTCGTGTTCGGTTGAGCCGTCAGTGATAGCTTCTCTGCCGTTTTCGTCACTGTAAGCCAAGCGTCAAGTGCATAGGCACGAGCGGGTTCTTTACTCATAATCACCTCTTTGGTCTCACCGAGCACACCGAAGTCTGTCTCTGCTTTCACCACCTTCAGCCCTGCTGCATACACTGGTAAATCATTATCACTACTGCATGCTGCACCGAAGAAGACCGATACGGCAGCTATGAAGATATAGATATATTTGTTCATAATCAGTATCAATTAATTTTCGTCATGTACTCTATTCCAGGTAAAGTAAACGCATAAGTGTAACTGCCATCAGGCTTCATAATAGGCGACAAGTCCTCTCCGTAGGCAACACCAAAGAATGAGTCAACCTTATGCCCAGTGATTTGTCCACTGTCATCAGCCGTTGCTCGCTCCATATCCTCATCCCATGTGAAGAGCAAACTACCCTTACCCTCACCAAAGAGTTTGCCTTCCTCCTTTGAACCAGGTACTAGAACGATACCCGCAGGATAGGTATATGTAGGGTCAGTAACAGGCTGTCCAGGCAATTCGAGTTTGCCTGTTGCAGGGTCATAAGTCATGAGTATCTCATATTCAACATTACCTATCTGCAACTTACCTTTTAGCGTGTTTGCCACCGTTCCCATGCTTAGTGTGAGTGTTATCTTACGTCTTATGCTTGTCTTCAGACGCCAAGTACCAATCCAGAAGTCTATGTCCTTATGGTTCTTCGGTAGGTATTGTACAATGCGCAAATCGCCCTCTGTGAGCGTACGCGACTCCTCGTTCCATGTGAAGTTTTGGTATTTCTTACCATTGAAGAACAATGGTTCGCGTAGAGAAATACCTGTTGGCGTGGTGCAATAAGGCATATCCAATGTCTTATCACCTATAGTCATTGTGAAGCGACGAGTCGATCCATCGATGTTGCACTGACCGAGTGAGTCGGTGCCAAGGAAGCAGTTGTATGTATTAACATTCATACCATCTTTGACGGTGATAATGCCCATCATCATCTCTTCCCAACTAGCGTCTTTAGGCAAGCGAGTGAGTACCATCTCGTTTTTCCACTTCCTTCCACGCAAGTAAATACTATCGTTTGTAGCACGAAGAATGCTAAATTCATAGTCACCTTGCACTCCATCGGGGTTGCCCAACCATGGTTCTGCAAGGGGATGAATCACCTTGTTATACTCATTGAAGGATAACATCGGACCTTGATCCTTGACCACCTCGTATCCAGAAGTAGCCTGTTCCTCGGGATCTTGCACGTCGCCCATAGCCGTTACATGCCCATTCTTGAACTTCAACAAGAGTGTGTAACCACCATAACTATAGTCTTTTCCAGCATAATAATGTAACATCCAACCACCTTCGGAGGACTCCAATAGCTGGGTATAATCCGATACACTCTTGTCGATACGCTCGGCTGCTGGCTGGTCGAAGAGTGTCTTATCATCATGTAAACACGACTGCATAGACAGTCCCAACACGATGGTTAAGAATAGAAAACATAGTTTTTTCATTTTCTTCTTTCGTTTTATTTCTACGGTCTAAACTCTTTCCTGATAACAAGCTCATGGCTATTTTCAACTTCCAATAGCCTGCCCAAGAGGCGAAGAGCCTAACGGAAATGAGTTAGAACACAATTATTTGTTTTTTGTGATGAGGATTTCTGTATAAGAGAGAGCACGTTCCTCTATTTGAAGAGGGCGTTCCCTTGAAGTAAAGAGGGCGTCTCCTTGATGTGAAGGGAGGCTCTCTTCCATGCGAGGGGAGGCTTTCTTTGGAATTAAAGAGATGATGGGAGCAAAAGAAGTGAGAGGCAATAGCGAGGTTGCTAAGGCTTTACTCTTTTACTTCTTACTCTTTTTACATTCCCAAGAATCCTCTTTTATCGCTCTTATTCCAGGCTTTCCAAGTTGAGCGTTGCTATCTTCGAACCACGACGAAGGATAGCGTTACGGAGCAAATCAATGTCTGCATCCCATGAATTACGCATATATTCACGCACCATCTTCAGCTTCCTATTGATGATACTCGTACCCTTTGGACCTGCAATCTGCAAGATTTTATTCCATTCCTGAGGTGTACTTGTAACGTAGATAGAGTACAGCTCGGCAATATCCTCTGCTGGATTCTCCATTGAATAAGGTGAGACGAAACCCTGTGAGTAGGCTTGCTTCTCAGGTACTGACGTCCAGTTGCCACTGACATAATCGGCACGTGAGATGTCATCAAACGACTCGTCGTAAGGTTTCTTTTGGTTCAGAATATGCATAAACTCGTGGTGCATGGTGTGGAAATAGAACCCCGTCATACTGCCGTAGTCCTTTAATAGGTCGTCAGTAAGGGCGTTCACCTTACTTAATGTCACCTTGTAACCACCTTCCGCACTACCTACTACCTCCGTGCGATAGCGTGTGTAGCCAGGAATACCTACTGCAACAATAATGCGCGGAACGTTCTCTTTGACGAAATCCAAGCCCACTGTTTCGGCGTAAGCATCGAACCACATATACTTAGTGATGATAGCTAGCTTGGCAGTCTTTGCCGAATCGGCAGGTACGAAGTTGTAGGCTTTATCGGTTTCTTCCGTCTTCAAGCGGTATTGGAACTCGATGTTATAAGGCATAGTATAGTTCTTATACAGCCATTGATCGAACGTGTTTCGTTTCACCGCAGTGGTTGGAAAGATGGAATCACCGCCCAATTTGTCATCGCTACAAGCCGTGAGAACCATGGTTCCGCAGGCTATTACGATAGCAGCCAATAGAATATTTCTTTTCATAAATAAGTCTCCTTTTATTTATTACGTGGGTTAGGAGTAATGCCAGCAGTTATCACGTCTTGTGGTAACTGGATGGCTAAACGTGGGTCGCCAGCCTTCATCGTATCGGTGACAGCTGTGACATTCGATTGCACATCCACCTTACGTCTGTACATCGTAATGCCATATCGCTTCACATCTTGTAGGCGGAAACCTTCGTGAATGGTCACCAATCGACGCAGTTGCAATATACATTGTAAAAGGGGTTCTTGCGTTGTCTGCTCAATAGTGAACAATGGGTGTAGCTCCTTCTTAGGCGTTGGCTGTGAAGGAGTATAGTAAGCCAACGAATTGTAGAAGTCCTTTATCAGGTCAAGAGTTAGGCTCACTCTATGCTTTGAGAAGACTGCCAATTCGCTATTGATATCGGCTACTGCCTTGTCATATTGTCCCAAGAGAGCATAAGCCTCGGCACGTTCAAGGAGGGTGATATCGGTTGCAAAGACAGCAAACTCACCATAGGGAATACCTATTTCAGCCTGTGTATCGATGACTTTAGCCATGTATGGAATCTTACGCAAGGCGTATTTCGATATACCATTATTATAGGTAACGGTGTAGTTAAGGTCTGTTCCGCTGTTACCCCATGGTCCTGCAGCCTGCAAAGTCTCATTCTTACTAATCAACTCTCCGTGTGCGTACTTGCTACCAGCAAGTATTGGAATACTGATAACACCCCACTGTGAAGGTGCAGGAAGCAGCATGATGTTGGCATTCTTACTAGCTTTTATGAAGTCATAAGGCTGCACGTTGCCACTAGGACCCAGTCTGTTCCACTCTGCCCAGTTGCGTAGTATGTCCTCAGGATGGTCTCCTAACACCTTATTCGCATACTCCACCGCCTTGTCGTATTGCTGTGCATAAAGATAGAAACGGGTTGCGAAAGCATAAGCAGCCTGCTTGGTAAAATGGAATTTAGGCTTATCATACTTTGTTCCAACGAGTTTCATGCCTTCCACTAAGTCGTTTTCTATATTCTTGTAAAGCTCTGCCAAGGTGCCACGCTCCATGAGTCTGCCCACGACACGTTCGGGTTGCTTAGGATAAGGCAAGCCCAAGTTGTTCTGCGCAGTGGTCTTGTCATAAGCCTGACAAAATACTGTTGATAACTGGAACATAGCAAAGGCACGACATAACAAAGCCTCGCCCTTCTGCGCATCATACGCCTCTTTGTCCTTCACCTTATCAATGTGATCGAGCGTTTCATTGCATGTTGAGATAGCGGCGTAATGCGCTTCCCACAACTGATGAGGCGTCTCGGGATTGCTTACCTCATCAATGTCTTTCCATTGATAAGCCTGCTCTTGAAAACGATCGAAGGCACTCCAAGTACTGTGCAACTGCTCATCTGTATTGTCAGAGTACATCTCCAAGAGGTAAGCAGGGTGTCCTTGCGGATAAGCACTGACGAGTAGTTGGCTCGATTCAGAGGGTGTCTTCAAGTCCATACGACTATCGGGATACTTGTCCAAGAAGTCGTTGCACGATGTAAAGGCAAGTGCAGCGGACGCAAGCGACAGGCACATTATATATTTATTGACGTTCATCTTCATAAGTTTTAAAGTCCAACTTTTACTGTAAGGGTGAATTGCTTTGGCATTGGTGACGCCACACCACCCACGTTATAGAACTCTGGATCCTGCCCATTGAGTCTCTTGTCAGCATAAAGCAAGAAGAGATTAGTGGCTTGGAGTTTGAGAGAAAGGTTCTGAATAACGCTATTCTTGAACCATTGTGCTGGTAGGTTATAACCGAGGGAAATCTCCTTCATGCGAATGAAGTCGCCCTTTGCAATGCGTACATCACTATAGTTATAAGCGTTGTAACCCATGCGCACATTCGTATTTGCCATATACTGGCTCTTTGACAATATACCCGGAACATTCGTAACAGCCTCATCGCCAGGTTTCATCCAGCGATTCTTGAAGTCGTTAGTCATAGAGACTAAGTCGTTATAACGGGCACGGAACTTAGGATCAAGGCGTACAACGTTACCGAAAGCATAGGTAACGAAGACGTTAAGAGTGAAGCCTTTATAGGTGAAGAGGTTGCCAAGTGAACCCGTGTGAGGCGGGTCTGTCGGTCCTTCATACTTGAGGAAGTCTGTTTGGGTACGCTCTTGGAAGTTGATATCATCGGTTGTCACCTCTCCTTTCTCATTGCGTACCATAGGCATACCCTCGTCGTTTATGCCCACAAAAGGTATTGAGAACAACGCACGAGCAGGATAGCCGCGCTTAGCGAAGCCGTTTCCACTCACTAAACTCATTACGTTTCCTTGGTTAAAGAGCTTAGTGATCTTGGTCTTAGCATACGAATAGATGAAGTTCGTTGACCATGTGAAATACTTGTTCTTAACGCCTACTAACGATAGACTTAACTCAACACCATTAGAATTCATAGAGGCTACATTGGCAGCACGGATTATCTGTCCGCCTAGTCCGGCAGTAATCATTGGACCAATCTCATCGAAGTTCTTACGTGTATAATAGTCCAGTGTGATACCAAGACGATTATTCCACAATGATGCATCAAAGCCCAAGTTCAACTCGTTCTTCTTCTCGTATGTGAGGTTCGCATTGGCTAACTCGGTGATTTCGAGCTGTGGTTCTTGGTCTTCAGCGAATAGTCTAAAAGGATTAGAAGCCGTTATGATGGCGGTTGAATTGCTGTAAGAAGCATCTGGGGGAGTACCCGTAAGACTATAAGAAGCACGCAAGGTGAGTTTATTCAATGGTGATAACTTATTGAACCAACTCTCTTCATGCACGTTCCAAGCGCCCGACACGTTCCATGTAGGCATCCATCTTGCCTTCGTATCACGTCCCATTTGGTTAGAACCTTCATAACGTAAAGTTCCGTTGAAGACGTATTTTCCCATGTAACTATATGTGGCATTGCTATAGAAAGCAACGCTACGTGAATTGGTTGGAACGATGGAATAATAGGTGTTACCAGCCTCAACCGCACGCTTAAAGTAGTCATAGACATAGAAAGGAACCATACCCGCATTGTAGCGCAACCCCACTCCTTCAGAGGCATTACGCTGTCTTTCAATGCTCTTAATCTCCATTCCTCCAAAGAGATTCACTATGTGTTTATCTGCGAAAGTGTGGTTATAATTAGCTGTTGCACGCAAGTCGTAATCACTCATTCGGTTGTCTCCCTTATGGTAGAGACCGCCGTAGGGCAATACTGTCTGCGGTAGTTTATTCGGATTGGATGGGTCTTTGTACAGGTACTTATTGCCATCTCGGATGATACCATTGCCCATTGCACGATAAGCCAGTGCCTGGTTAGAATCGTCCTTAATATTATGTTCCTGCGTAGATGCCATGTATTTGAATGCACCTAACAATGACAATTCAAGGTCACGGATAGGTTTATACTTCAATTCTAACTGGAATCTCGCATCAAGCGCATGCAAGTCTATGTAGTTATTGTCCAACTCATGGAAGATATTAAATGGTGCGAAGTTTGCCACGTAATACTCGTTTGGATCTAATACACGTGAGGTATTGCTTGCATAAGAGTAAGGGTTAATATCGAAGTCACGCTTCACTTCACCGCCCACAACGTCTACGTCCTGTCCAAGAGTACCTGGTGCGCGCTGCTTGCGATAAGCTGCTCCACCGATTAGGTTCAATGAGAGCTTATCAGTAAGGTGCTGCGTGAGGTTGACGTTGAGCGTATAACGATTCACACTACTCTGCTTGTACCATCCTGGGTCAAGTAGTGCGCTAAACGAAGCATAGTAGTTTGAACGCTGCGTACCACCACTGAAGCTAACAGAGTGGGTCTGCATGATGTTCGAAGAGAATAGTTCTTTGAACCAGTTGGTGTTTCGGAACTCTGCTCGTTGTAGGTAACGATTGCGAGCTTCGGGCGTATTCTCCAATGCAAACTGCCCCGTTGTACGATCGTAATGATTAATGAGTTCGTACATTTTACCATATACACCATACTCACTACCATTGAGCACTTCCGAGAGATTCAGCCATCCCTTATCCGCCAACTCACGATAGATACCCATCTGCTCCTTCGAGTCTAAGATGTCGAAGTTGCTATAAGAAGGAACCAAACGGGAGGTGAACTCGCCCGTATAACTAATGTGTGATTGTCCTTGCTTACCCTTCTTTGTGGTCACAACGATAACACCTGCCATCGCACGCGCACCATAGATAGAGGTAGCGGAACCGTCCTTAAGGATTTGGAAACTCTCTATATCGTCGGCATTCAAACCAGCGATTGCCGAAGAGATGAGCGTCTCAGGGTTACCAGAAGCGAGGTCGTCAGCACCCACATTAGCCGCATCTTCCATGATCACACCATCCACAACCCATAGCGGTTTACTACTTCCATAGATGGACGTAGCGCCACGAATGCGTATCTTAGGTGATGTACCAAAGGTGCCGCTAACGTTCTGCACTGATACACCAGCAGCCTGTCCCTCAAGCGAACGACTGATGTCAGCCACACCATTGAGGCGCGCTTTGTCGGCATCCAACTTATCGGTCGCACCCGTGAAGAGGCGTCGGTCGGTGCGAGTAAGACCTGTCACAACAACTTCATTGAGGGTTGTTGCATTCGATTTCAGTACTACGTGCATGTCAGTGGTAGCCTTCAGCGTCTGCGACACCATACCGATGTACGCCACTGTCACTTGTGGGTTTGCAACGTCAGTGGTCAATGAGAACTTACCATCGACATCGGTGACTGTTGCCATCTTAGCCCCCACAACAGTGATAGTCGCACCGATAACTGGTTCGTTATCATCGGCTGCCACCACCGTACCCGTAATCTTGGTTTGTGAAAAAGCCATGCTGATACAAAGGAAGAGCATGCCTATACACAGGAGTAGCTTTTTGTTCATAAGTGTTTAATTAATGTATGTCTTATATTGTTTCCAACACTGGTAATAGGTCGTTTACCATGCTATTTCCATAAAACCTTGTAGATTAATTCTTCTCTGACAAAGGGTCTTATACAAGACGTTTTGTGGCTTTTAGGCATCAAATAACACTAATCTATAACCTTTAGATGTTGTATTTAGCGGTACAAAGGTAGGTTAATTTTCTAATATACAAGGCTTTTTTAGCATTTATTTGTTCCTTACAAGCGTAAAAGCTATGGGCAGTGTACACGAAACGGGATAATAATTTCAGTAAGCTATTACCCATATTCGGCGCACATTTCTTTGGTTATCTTCCTTAAAATAGTAACTTTGCAACTATCAAGCACATACATGTGCGATAAATATTAGTTAACTAAATCTTGAACAATAATGGATAAATACAGTTGCTATATGCCCCAGTGCCCACGCCGTGAGAGTTGCACGCTTTGGCACATCGCCCAACAGGAGATAGCCGAGGAATACGTATTTCTAAGCGTGACAAATCCCCTACTCATTGAGCAAGCTGGCGGCTATTCGCAATGCCCGAAGTATTATGAATGGAAGTTGAGACGCTTTGCTCGTGGTATGCGTTGGCGTTACGGAACGCTCACAGGCAATGCTGAGGCAGAGATTCATGAGCGGTTGAAGGACACTTTCGGCTTTACGCAAATAGGGCGAATGCGCCGTGGCGATGTGGTTATATCGCCTGATGAACAGGCACAAATACGTGAGATATTTGAAGAGGTAGCCCCTGGTACAGAACCAGAATTTATAGCTTTCGAGGAACATTATATTAAGCCTCCACGCCGCAAGTAAGGGCTGCGGTGTCATGTCCCCACGCTGGAACACAGATATTCCCACACTGGAACTTTCATGTTCCAACGCCGGAACATGAATATTCCGCCGCTGGAACATTGGCGTACCACCGCTGGGAACATTTCAATTCTAATGGATGGTTGACTTTTCCTGATTTGACTAGACACTCTTTTGTTATATTAGCTGAATAAGTAGACAGTCTTTTTGTAAGTCTACTGGAAAACTAGACACAAGTTGAGAATCCATGCTGGAAAGCTAGACACGTGGTCTTTATTGGATACGCAGATCTTGTGGCTTGGCTTGTGTGGTATTACTAAAACCCGAGAGGTTTTCAGCCTACCAAATGTCCATTACGCCTCGTTTCACTTGTAGGAGACAGCACATTGGCTCCTGCACATACCCAATGATAAGACAATCCTCCTGTGGTGAGATTGGTTGTCTTCAACGTGAGTGGGGCTTCCCAGTCTTGATCAACAGGCAGAGGTGCATACGAAAAATCGGCTTGCATAGGAGGTTGCAGGGTTAGAATTTTAGTAAGTTCCTCATATTTACTGCCATTGAATACTTTGAGATGGATTTTATGCTCCCCACCATCCGCAAATGTTATCGTTCCCGGATGTTGTTGGTTGGATGTAGAGGGAATGCCACCTTCAAAAGTCCATTCGTATTGGCTTCCGCCTTTACTCTTATTGGTAATAGATACCACGCCCGGGGCAATGTCGTTGAGAGCGATTGAAAAATCAAAGTCTATAGTCATGGCGGAATCAACCCTTATGGTTTGCTGGCTTGTTCTTTCCTCTACAGCATTCCAGACTCGCAAGGTTATTTTGTGCTCACCGGCTTGCGTGAACACAACCTTACCCGGAGTTCTCTCGGTAGAACTACTTGGCAGTCCTCCTTCAAATGCCCATTCATACTCATCTGCTCCGTAACTTTCATTTTTTAGTTGAATAGTTATAGGAGAAGTTTTATCTTCCGATGCTTCTATAGCAAATGCTGATTCGATAGGAACAGCTGTCTCTTTGAGACAGGAAGAGACTAAACACGTTAACAGAACGAGTCGTATAACTCTACTAAGCATATTATTTTTCTTCATATTTCCGCACTCCCAATAATACAATCATAGTTTTGGGTCCTCTTGAATTATCGCCAGCAAGAAGTCCAAAGTAGAACACGTGATTACACATTATAATAACAAAAGGCGTTATCATTTCATCTGCAAATTCCATTCTATACGATATATATCCCGTTTTAGCATATACGTTTTTTTTAAGAAACTTTAGTTTGTTTGCAATAGAATCGATTTTTTTTAATGGAACTCCTTTGTTGTTAGGATATGTCAATCCAAAAGCAACAAACTTCTCAGATTTATTTTCTTTATATATATATATATGCTCTACGGTGTCGTGAATTTTTATACAAACAAAATCTTCTCGATGAAAAATTTGTGGTTGATTTAACTCTAAAACACTCTTTTCGTTTATTGAAATTTCCATCACTTTATTTTCTTTAAATTGCGAATTTCTATTTTCCCCTCCTTAATCAGTTCTTCAATATCTTCAGAGAACATAATTTGACTACCTTGTCCTGGTTGATTAAACCAAGGTATAATAGAACCTTGCTCTACAGAAATATCTTCCAGAACAACAAGATCATAGAATTCTGCATAATCAGTTTCATCACCTCTTAAGGCCCGACTTTTAAAAGAAAACATAGAACCATCACTCTTTTTAGAGATGCAAATCTCCCTCTGTGAATACCATCAACAAAACTTGCGCCATTATAGTCATATCTATCAAGAATTACTCCTCTCTTTAGGGGTACTTTATGAGACTCTATGAATCCATTATATGGTGGCCACCCATCATTAAGGTTATGGCGAATAAAGTATTCGTTCAGTTCTTTCCATTGTTCATTTCCCCACAATAAAAAGGCTTCTTGATATTCTTTCTCAGTTGCCTTAACAGTCTCTTTGAGACAGGATGATAGCAAAACTGTAAAAAGCAATATCGCTATTGAGCGATATGGAATCTTTGCTATTATGATTTTATTTTTTATCTTATTCAATATCATTATTTCAATACATTTTCAAAGTTAGTTTCTTTTAGAATCATAGTCACAAAAGGTTTGTATCCTCTCATGTATTGGAGGATGCCCCATGCACATAAACCATCTGTAGTCATAATATCACGTATTGTCAATTCCTAATTCTTTTCGCTTCTTTTTCCAGAAGTCATTTATATTATCAAAATCTTCTCCATACTCAAAATCTTCATAAGGAGGTTCAAACCAATGAAAAACGATAGACTGCTTGGCGATTCTGCAAACATAAAATCCTGTTTTATCCTCTCGGCAAAAAAAACATACCTCTCCTAATCTATCTTCTAGATGATTTCTCCAGTCCATTGTATTATCCCAGCTACTAAATTCTGGATTATATTGCCCCCCTTCTTTAAAATCTTTAGTGAGATATTTTGTCTCCCTATAAAACCTATAACCATACATAGAGTTATATCTATTTATTGTATCCTGTGTTATATTTTTCCAAAAAAAAGTTTCTAAGTTTCTCCTTAATGAGTTCTTTAGGCAAGGAGCATTCGCCACAAGGATAGTACTCGCTGCATATATCTTTTTCTCGTTGTCATTACCTGTATTACCTGTACGATATTCAAGGACATAATAACTGCTTTTGTCAATCATATTACATCTTGATATAAAAAAGACAAGACTTCCAAGGCAAAATACTAATCCTCCTAAACAGAACTTTCTCATATTCATAATCTTCCTTCAATTTCTTTTGACATCATTGTTACGAATGGCTTATATCCTCTCTTATATTGCAAAATGAACCATGAACCGAAACCGTCAGCAGCCTGTTGACAAATAGAATCTAGAGCAACGGAAGCATATTCTCCAGCCTGTTTTTGCACATTCTCCATCGATCCAAATTTTTCAACATCGTCTTTATCTAATCCGAAATGGTCGAATACATCGAATTTTAATTTAGCCCAATATTTTTTTGTTGTAGCATCATATTGATAGTTTAGCAACGTCACTTTGAATCCCCAAGTGTCATTCAAAGCAAAAGTTAAGCCGTGAAGTATATCCGAAGAAAAAGGAAACTTAGGACGTTTAATTTTAAATTGTCTAATATAATTATTTAAAGAGAGTCTTGATATATCACCGTTAACAACTCTAAGAGCTTCATGTAAAAGTCGCTTAACCACGGAAATCAAAGATAGAGTTGTTTCCTCTTTAAACACTGCATCCGTTAGTCTTGAATCTGTATAATGATCCGCAGATGTTTGATATACTTTTTTCTGCCACTCGGCTATCATTCTCTTGTTATTGCCTTCAAGGTCACCACGTGATACCCATTCCGCCAAATTGATTAAGTTTTTGAACAGTTCATCATCAGATTTTTTACTGAGCCGCTCAAGGTTTTCCCTCACTTTGTCATCCTTGATAGTTGAAAGATCGAATGAAGTGCCAAACTTCATATCTTCAGCAATTTCATCTGATGCTGGAGTCAAACCTTTACCTTGTGCATCTTCAAAAGTCCATTCATATTCTTCTGCCCCGTAACTCTCGTTTTTCAATTGAATAGTTACAGGTGAGGTTTTGTCTTCCGATGTCTCTATGGTGAATGCCGATTCGATAGGAACGGCAGTCTCTTTGAGACAGGAAGAGACAAGGAAAGCAAACATAAATATTAATACATTCCTACTCTGCATCTTAACTTTTTTCATATTTTCTTTTACCATCATATATCCTCTCGTTCAAAGATATGCAAATTGTCTTTGATATCTTTGACATACAATTTATTACCGCTCATATACAATGGTTGGGGAGGCACTAATTGGTTTCTCGTTTCATCGAATTCCTCTTCGCTGATGACTTCATATTCCCAAACAAGTTTGCGGGCTTTATAATCGAAAATACCAATCCAACGAATGTATCCAAAGTCCTCCTCTTTAATCCCCAAAAAGGTGAAATAATCTCCTTGAAGCATCGGACTATATATACTTCGATAAGTTCCTATACCCATGGGATCGGCTTCCCGAAAATCATACTGCTCTGTAACTGCTAACTGCTCAGTGTCGATGATTTGAAAATCAAATCCACTAACACTTACAATGTTTTTATCTAATGGTCGGAAAAAACAATCTCCTAATCCCAAAGTCATTTCATAAGTAGAATTCTTGTCGGAAGGATTGCCCGATATCTTTTTAACTACATCCCCCGTTTCCAAGTCCAAAGCTACCAACCTTCCAAAATCTGTATAAAACCAAATATTGCCGTGAGCAATGCCTAAAATTTTATCTATTTTATCGGTTTTGCCAGGTTCATATTCCGTCCCTCCCAATGAAGAAAGAGGAAATTGCCAAAGAATTTCATCTTGAAAATTTGCTTTTGATAAATGTGTTTTAGTATAAGTAATCCCGTAGTTGTCTTCCAATATATTAAAGAAATATTTAGAAGAAAAAACATCTACAAAATTGTTATTTCTGTAGTGGAAGACGTTGTTTGTATCTTCATAAATGAGATATTTATTTATAGATACTATTTGTGCGTTATGTATAATAACCTCAATCTTGCCAGTTTTCAAATCGTAGGAAAAGCTGTCATTTCCATCCCATTTATTAAATAGAATAAAACTTTTATTTATAAAGTAATCGGACACGCCTTCTACACCAATATTCTTATTATTTAAATATAATTCGTGTTTTCTTAATTCTTTCCCAGAATCATGAATCAACCAATTCTCCTTTAACTGATAAGCACTTACACCTTTTACAATATTTCTCGTCCTATATTTCATGCTATTTGGTAATTAAAATTGAGTTAATCATTTCGTAATTACTACTATTGATATTTTGACTAAAACATTCTAATGCTTTCTTACGGCTAAGCCCTTCAAAAACATTTTTTCTCAAAGTTTCATTATTCCAAATAACTTCAAACACTTCATCTTTATTATTTCCATCATTTAAAACACTTTTTAGACGATTGATTATTTTCTCACGAGTCACTCCTCTACCTCCTTGTTGTATGATATAGAGATTGTCGAAGTTGTCGATAGCACCCAAATATGCCTTAAATTGCGCCAAATTCTTAAACATATTGCTAGCAGAGGAGTAGTTTTTTGTGTCTACAAAAATATTCACAGTTTGCTGGTCTCCCGTATTTGTTATGATTTTTGAACTCCATTGAATATCAAACCTAAAATCACCTGCATCATCTGCATGGGCAATAACATCTTCCAACTGAAGGCCTTTGAGCGTATTGTAGTATTTACTTGGAATGTACTTTTGTGCATTGTGTATCACTTCCAAAGTAGTAGCACCAGCTTGCGTGAACACAACCTTACCTGGACTCTTCTGATTGGAACTGCAGGGAATGCCTCCTTCATATGTCCATTCATACTCATCTGCTCCGTAACTTTCATTTTTTAGTTGAATAGTTACAGGAGAGGTTTTATCTTCCGATGCCTCTATGGTGAATGCCGATTCGATGGGAACGGTAGTCTTTTTGAGACAGGAGGATAGCAAAGTTGTAAAGAATAACATTGTTATTGAATGATATAGGATATTACATTTTTTCATTTCCCTTATTTGATATTCTATTATGCCATGTAACATACAGGTTATCTTCTATCTATGATTTGTCTTTGAACAAATAAGGTAGCTATAGGCAAAGTCCCATACTTTCTTCGTTAATTTCTTTTCTACTTCTACAATTCTTTATTTAATATTACGACTTTCTTCTATTAGTTTTTCTTTTGATGGTAATTTTTCTACGTTAAGGATAAAGGCTATTTTCTCATCATATATTAAAGTTAAATAACCTTTATGTTCCCATTCTTTTAATACAGGAAGTATTCTTTCCCTTTCTGTATATATAATTGGAGGAAAGCTATCCCATGTCCAGATAGGACTATATGCAAATGGATCATGACAAATATAAGTTGCCAATACACGAACAATTTTTATTCTCTTCATATTATTTTAATGTTATTGTTCTACCTGTTTTCAAGTTCACCATTCTCATCAATCATTATTTGAAATTCAGGCTATCTTCTATTAGTTTTTCTTTTGATGGTAATTTCTCTGGAATAAAAGAAAAAGCAATCTCGTTATCTTCTATTAATTTTATATATCCATTTTCCTGCCATTTCAACAAAATGGGTCTAATTCTTTCATAATTATTTCGAATATTTTTATTTAGCACATCTAATAAATTCCAATCAACAATTGGAGACATCAAATAAATATTATCGTGATAAATATAATTTATTATTATTAATAATAATCTACTACGTTTCATAGTTCATGTGTTATTTGAAGGTTATGACTTCTCCTGTTTTCAAGTTTATCATTCTTTAGTTTCGCTATTAGACTGACGAGACATTATACTCGATGGCAAATTCATTATTTTAAACTTATTGCCTTCGATAATTTTTACGATACCCTTTTCTTCAAGAACCAATAAATAATCTTTTAAGAGACTCTGAACATTTCTATTGTTTGTAAAGTCTTCTACAGACCAAATGCTACCCAAATTTCTATAGAAAAACTCCAGTTTGTGTAGAAACTCCTTTTTTATTTCGTTAATCCCCCTCATTCTTTTGACAGATCTTTCTTTATGTGAGTGATTTGTTTCATGCTTGGTGGTTTCAAGACCTCTATCATTTGTTCGTCATCTATTTTGAATAATCTGATAAATCCTTGTTCTTCCCACAGTTCCAATATAGGTAATAAATACTCAAAAGAAGAATCTAGTGGTGATGGTAAAGCATCCCATTTAAATACTGAGTTATAGAACCCAAAATCATGTCTGAGTACTTTAATTAACATCGTTGTCATTTTCCTCTTTTTCATATATTAAAAAATAATAATTTCGCCAGTTTTAAGATTTATAAGTCTTCCCAATTTGTACGTTGTCAAACAAAAATGCACAACTGCAAATGTAGTTATTTACTCTGATATTTCATTGTTTTATTATTAAAAATTCTTTTGTTAATTGAATTTTGCTTTATTATTTCTCTTATCTTTTTGATTTTCTCCCCTTGCCCTAAATATACGTCTTTGGGTGTAAGATTATCTAACTATTCATGAATATCATCTTTGGCGCTACAAATAAGACAGATTTGCGCACACAACCCATCTAAATCAGGAAATCACAAGGCTATCTTCCACTTTTATACACAAATATTGAAAAAAAATGTCTATTTGTTTTGTAGTTAAAGAAATTATTCTTAACTTTGCACTCGCTTTAAACAAGGAAGCAGGTTGACTACAAATCACACCTTCTGGAGAGATGGTAGAGTGGTCGATTACAACGGTCTTGAAAACCGTCGTACCGAGAGGTACCGGGGGTTCGAATCCCTCTCTCTCCGCTAATAGGCTTTAAAAGGTCTTCACAAGGGTCTTCATTTTAGCCTTCAAAAATTAGATAATCGTTGTAAAATCAAGGTTTTACAACGATTTTTCTTTGTATATACCTTCATTGCCTGACGGCATAACCCTATATTTTGACAGTCATCTTTCGGTCAATTTCTGCTACACTTACTGCTACACAAAAATTGCAGTAGCAAAAAATGTAGCAGTGACGGGATTCTGAATACCATATTGACGGCATCAACTCTTTCTTTTTCAATGTATTAAGTATTAACTTTGCAGCCGAGTGCTACACAAAAGAATGATGCATTATGAGAACAAATTTCAAGGTGTCCTTCTACCTACGTTCAAACTATGAGAACAAAGAAGGAAAGTCGCCTGTAATGCTCCGAGTATTCCTTAACGGAGAGATGGCTAATTTCGGATCTACGAAAATATTCGTGGACAAGTCGCTGTGGAATAACACTACCAGCAGGCTCAAAGGTCGGACGGCAGAAGCCTTATCCGCTAATGCCGCATTGGACTCCATTTCCACAATGCTGAATAACATTTACCACAAATTCGAGGATGATGAATCCTTGTCATTGGATAAAATCCGCTCATTCTTTGTCGGGAAAGACAGGGAGTACACGACCTTTCTCCCTATATTCGACAAGTTCAACGAAGATGTCAGACAGCGTGTCGGACATACCATCAGCAAGGACAGCCTGCAAAAGTACAGCGTTTTAAGAAGGCATTTCGCAGAATTCCTTATCTATAAGTATGGGAAGAAAGATATTGGACTGGCAGAGTTCACGCCATCCGTAGTACAGGATTTTGAGTTATATCTGAGTACGGCGGCTGGGTGTGCCTATAACACATCAGTCAAGAAATTGAAGGCACTGAAAACCGTGACCATCTATGCGCAAAAACGTGGTTATCTTCTTCACGACCCCTTCCTCAATCATCGTTTTCACTTGGAGCCAGTTAATCGTGGTTTTCTCACGGATGAGGAAATTATGAAGATAGCCAACAAGGATCTTGCTATTCAACGCTTGGAGTTAGTAAGGGATGTTTTCATCTTTTCATGTTTCACAGGTCTAGCATATATTGATGTTTCCAATCTCACACCGGACAATATCGTAACACTTGATGATAAGCAGTGGATTATGACCAAGAGGCAGAAAACAAGCGTGGAAACCAATGTGTTGCTTCTCGATATTCCCAGAAGTATCATAGCCAAGTACAGTCATAAGACCTATCGGGATGGCAAATTGTTTCCTATATTAACGAATCAGAAAACCAACGCATATTTAAAAGAAATAGCCGATCTTTGCGGTGTCAAGAAGAACCTGACCTTCCATCTTGCCCGGCATACATTTGCGACCATGTCGCTCAGCAAGGGCGTTCCTATGGAAAGTGTGTCGAAGATGCTGGGACATACCAACATTAAAACCACACAAATCTATGCCCGTATTACCAATAAGAAAATAGAACACGATATGGAACAGTTGGCGGGCAAGTTAGACAAGTTCAATGTTGCTATGGGCATCAACTCAAAATAATGTATAACCCTAAACCAAGAAGATTATGACAACAACAAAGAAAGAACTTTCTTACTTCCGTTTGAAGTTGGAAGCGTATCTCGGAGAGCATTTTCCAGAGAGAGTGAATGAAAATACGTTTATAACTGCTCGCGCAGACGAAGCATTGACAGCTTACTGCGATGCTATAGCACAAGGTTTTTCTCACCCAGAGGCGGAGACGATGGCAAGCGAAGTTCTGTATCAAGGACTGCATTTCTCCAAGTACGATACGCTTGTGTCTGTCTTAGAGAATGAGTTCGAGAAAGAACTGCCCTCTCCTCTTCCTGAAAGACTAACACCAATGCTTCTGAAGAATAAGGCTGTGCAAAGTGTTTTCGACAAGTATGAGCTGACGGACGACTTTGGTGCAAGTCCAGAGTATGAGAAACTCTACACCGAACTGACAGGGACAATCGTTCTGATCATCGAGGTTAATGGTCTGCCAACTGTCGATAGTGAGAACATGACTTGATGTAATACCATCGGAAGCTTTTGTAGTGTCAAGAGCCAAGATAAACGCTCCGCTCCACACGCCAAGAGTTTGTGCAAACACTTGTCTTTGTGTAGCCTGCGCATCTTGTTATTGCTCTTGAACTATTAAAAGCTCCGATATGAATACAATCATCATGAATCAAGATGTCCACACACCTGCCTTCATCAAGGCAGACGCATCGAACAAAACCGATAAAATCAAGCAGCAGTCGATTTCTCCCAAGCAAGTCCGCCGTTTCGGTTGGACACGCTTCATCGAACTCGCTATCCTACTTTCCATCATTATCGGTGCCATTTGGCTTATCTCGAAAATTGTAACGCCGCAAGTCGTAACTGCCGTCTCTGTCATTGCAGGTTTTCTGATACTACGCTTTATAGTCAGGGTAATCCTAAAAATGACAATTACGCTGCTGAGCATTCTCTTCTGGCTGGCGATTCTCTGTGCCATCCTGCTATGCGTGCTTTGAGAAGCACAGCTCTGTAAAACCTTTCATATTATTTCATTAGGTGGTTATCTCGCATTTTGAGATAGCCACCTTTTCTATTTCCCACTACGAGCGTTGCACTTTTGCTTCTTTTCCTATGCTCCACGATATGCGATGACAAGAAGACGGATGCTGTTCCCTTTTTATCCGCAAAGGTAGTACGGGGCTTGTGGCTTTCAAAAGGTCTATGCCGCTTGGTTTGTCTGGAAAATCTCCACGCCTACGGGTTGTATTTTCCGCCAAAACCTTGTGCAAGCCTCGCCCCGCTACCTCTATTTTGCTACAAAAAGGAATCAGCATACTCCGATCTTTGGACGCATAAAAAAAATGTCGCTATGGATAAGCAAAAAGTAAATACAACATCTTCGATGAACAGAAAAGGATATAGCTCCTCCTCTCATTACCGCATTAACCCTACGGCTGAAAAAAGTGAGCAAGTGTTGGCAATTAAGTTTGTACAATGGAACGTTCCCCCTTTGGAGAGCCTTTGTAATAGCAAAGTATATCTCCTGCGTGTAAAACTCAATCGTGGCGAGTGTATGAGCCGTGAGGAAAAGAATTGGCTATGTGAGGCGGTGAACTCAAACACCTATTTCCGAACAGCCGTCCCACTGCAAGGCTATCGCTTTGACTTCTTTGATGTACTGAGGAAATACCTTGTCAATCAGTACGGACAATGGACAGAGTATTACGCACCCGACAGAACAAGCCTAAGAGCCTACCTATATGGGCGTATCAATCAAATAGTAGAAATCCCAAAATACTAAGCAATATGAAAGGAACAGAACATTTCACACGGACAATAGCCGAGTATCTCAATCAGCGTGCTATGACAGACCCTTTGTTTGCCCCTAACTTGATGAAACCAAACAAGAATATCGAGGAGTGCATCACCTACATTCTTAATGAAGTGCAGAAAAGCGGTTGCAACGGCTTTGATGATGATGAAATCTTCTCTATGGCTGTTCACTACTATGATGAGGACGATATAGAGGTGGGTAAGGCTATTTCTTGCCAAGTTGCCGTTAATCACATTGTAGAACTCACGGAGGAAGAAAAAGCCGAAGCAAGGCAGGAAGCCATTAAGCAATATCAGCGTGAGGAACTTGCCAAGTTACAGAGCCGTAACGCACGAGTGAAAAAAACTGAGAACATAGCAACCGTACAACCATCACTATTTGATTTTTAAGCCTATGAAACCGAGAAACAAATTTGAAAAGGAGGTTTTGGAACAAAGCAAGCATCTTCGCCCGATAACCAAGCAACAAAGTAAGTGGGCATTCCGTGAGTGTATTGACCACTTCGCCTACCGCTTGCCAAAAAGTCGCACCACTTGTATGGATTGTGGGCATAGTTGGGTAATGGACAAACATAGAGAAACTTGCACTTGCCCTCATTGCAGGGCAAAGTTGCAGGTCAAGGAAACATACGAGCGCAAGTTGCAGCAGAAGCAGTATTTCACCCTACTTACTACTTGTGGAGAGTTTCAAGTATTGCGTATGTTCCTACTTATTGTGGGTATGGAGAAAGGTTACAAAGCACAGACTTCTATAATAGAGATTGGGCAATATTGGTGGAATATGCAGGGACGAAAAACTGTGGTTGCCATACAGAGGGTATTGGGACACTATGTTGATACCTTTTCCTATTATAGTCCTATGGCAATCCGCAACGATAATGAAGCCTATCAGCATATTGCCTACTCACAGATATATCCGAAGTTCAAGGTTACAGACATACTTCGTAGAAATGGTTTTAAGGATAATTTCTATGGCATCGTACCTACCCAACTTATTCCTGCATTGCTTACAGACAGCCGAGTGGAAACATTGCTAAAAGCAGGTCGGACAGACCACTTACGTTACTTTCTTGGCAACAAGAGAACTTTTGAAGAACTATGGCAGTCCTACAAGATTGCAGTCCGTAATGGTTATGAGATAGCAGACATTTCTCTTTGGAGTGATTATGTAGATACACTTAGAAGATTAGGTAAGGATATTCATAATCCAAAATATTTATGCCCCACAGACCTTAAAGGCGAACACGACCGCAGACACGAGGAACTTCTCAGACAGCGTGAAAGGGAGGAAATAGAACAGAAGCAAAAGAAGGCAATGGAAGATGAAAAGCGTTTCAAGGAACTCAAATCCAAGTTTTTCGGTATCTGTTTCACAGACGGTACAATCCAAGTCCACGTGTTGGAGAGCGTGCAGGAGCATTTTGAAGAAGGTGTATCAATGCACCATTGCGTATTTTCTAATGCATACTACCTTAAGGAGGACTCTCTTATCCTTTCGGCTACCATTGAAGGCAAGCGAATAGAAACCATTGAAGTATCATTACGAACTTTGGAGGTGGTGCAAAGTCGTGGAGTGTGCAACAAGAATACGGAATACCACGAGCAGATAGTAAACCTTGTCAATGCCAATCGAGGTCTTATAAGCCGAAGAATGAAAGCAACAGCATAAAGTATGAACCATTAAATTATCAGAGATATGAAAACAGAGATTGAGAACATTATCTACAATTGGACGGATGAGATACCGCATATTCTCATTAGGGTTATCAACGCAATAACCCTATCCGACAACAAAGAGGAGTTAAGGTCGGCTATCAACACAATAGCTGAAGAAACAGAACTTAACAAGTTCTTTGCCTACGGTTATGGTGCGCATCATTTTTGGCTTAAACACCGCAAATTATCCAATGGAGAGCCAAAGGAATACAGATTATTAAAGGTTGAATTTTAACATTATGAAGAAGAAAGTTTACAGAGTTCGGACGCAATACATCTTTGAGGGAGTGTTCGAAGTGGTTGCGGAGAACAAGGAAGACGCACGACAAAAAGTCCTGCTAAATTGTGGGTTGGTTATGGGTGGAAGCATTCACAGCACTTTGCCCGATGATGAAATAAATTGGGCTTTTGACAAGCATCCCAATAAGCACATAGACAGGATAACGAAAGTCCAGAAATAGCATTACAAACTATGCCAAGAACCACGCAAACCGAAAATTGCGTGGCTTCTTTTCTTTGTCTTTGAACGAGCAGGCGACCAAAGCAAAGAAGCAAAAGAAAGTCGCAAAGAAACTTAAATTATAAGAACTACAATATTTTAAATTGTCAAACAGGCTATTTATGCTTATTCTGTCTGCAAATAGAATCTTTTGTGCTCATAATATTGACATCTTTATCTTTTGCAAATTTGTTTTTTGTATATGAGTTGTGTGAAGTTTCCGTTTTATTCTTTTCTATATTTCTATTATTTATGATTTGAGTATAAACATTGAAACCTGTATTAAACAAAAGTGCAAGAATTGATATTATCAAGGCACCATAGGTCAATTTAATTTGTTTTTGAAACCGTTGTTCATCTCGTGCTATAAATCCTCTGTTACAGAACAGCCTAAATTCCTCCGTGACATATATTTCCTTTTCACAATATTCTATCAAAAGATTAGTAATATTAGAATCTGGTATATCCGAACTAATACAAGGCAAATTAACGACCCCCCTTCCCATACTCATTGGATTTTGAAATTGGTTTGCCCGACGCAAGGTCATGATATAATGTTCTTTCTCTAATAATTGTATCAAATTTACGACCTCAAGAATAAGTTCACAAACCTCAGTATTACGCTTTTTAACATAACTATAATCTTCGTCTGTAGGATTTTGGCTTGATATAGTTACACGAATTTGTACACTAGAGTTTTGTCTATTCATGACAATTCTGACATTATCTAATTTATCATCTATTATATTGCCAATATAATTATTATCTCCATTTCCTTGCAATATTCGATTGCAAAATTGTTGTTCTTCTTTATTTAAACTTCTCATTTATTTAATCTTTAAAAATAAAATGGGCAACTGCCTACTCTCCCACAACTTTGCAGTACCATCGGCATTTTCGGGTTTTACTTCTCTGTTCGGAATGGTTAAGAGGTAGTTCCACCGCAATTATAGTCACCCTCGATAACTTTAATAAGATGGTAGCGTAGGCTACCAAGCAGCAAAGAATAGCGTCAAAGATAAGATTGTTACTATCTTAACAAGCAAGATGGGCAAACACATACCACATAGTGATACTATACTTGCTACGAAACAAAATAGTAGTAGCATTTCCTATACCCAATCAATCTTTGTTTTCGGTCGTTGTTTCGAGTCGCAAATCATCTTTCCTATATGTGCCAAATAGCTTCCTGCGGTGAACGCATCAGCTACAGGATTGCCCATGGATAAAATAGAAATTGCTACTGAGACAAAACCAGTCAAATTCTCTGTAGAGTTTAACGCCTTTTTCACGGCGGGATCTGCCTAGCATCTCGCTAAGCAGTCCTAACAATAATTTTTCTTTTCCATAAAAAATTTGATTAAAACTGAAATTAAATTTATCTGTTCCATATATATGGCTTATGTACTTCAAGCACATAGGCAAAAAGTACATTTGCAAATTTACATAAAATTGTTGTAATATTTGCATAAAGTCGGCAGTTTAACGCAATTGGGCTTGATTATTAAGGACATACGGCGCAAACTGCAGAAAATCCGCCACCTGCCACGAGGCAGTAATATGCGGATTATTGAAATAGAAAGGTTTTCAAATCGTTACCCGAAAGCAGGGTAACCACCTCCACCAAAAAGGAGAAAAACAGCGATTTTCCGTGCATCCGTTGCTGTTGCTTTGTTGCTCCATATTTTGCATAGCAGGGTTAGGCTCTTTCATGTTTAATTTTGCAACCAAAAAGAAGAGGCAATGGCAAGAAGCACATTCAAGGTGCTGTTCTATGTGAACGGCAGCAAGGAAAAAACGGTATCGTCCCCATCATGGGGCGTGTAACAATCAACGGCACGGTGGCACAGTTCAGCTGCAAGCGCACCATCCCGAGGGAGTTGTGGGATGTGAGAGGCAACAGGGCGAAAGGTAGGAGCAAGGAAGCCATCGCAACCAATCTCTCGCTTGACAACATCAAGGCGCAAATCATCAAGCACTACCAAAGGCTTTCCGATCGTGAGGCATTCGTCACGGCAGAGATGGTGCGCAACGCCTATCAGGGGCTTGGCAGCGAGTACGACACCCTGCTCAAATCCTTTGACAGGGACTGCGCCTCCCTGCTCAAGCGTGTGGGCAAGGACAGGAGCATGGGGACATACAAGGTGATGCTCAGGGCAAGGGAAAACACGGCGAGGTTTATCCGCTATAAGTACAACCGCAGCGATATGTCGATGCTGGAACTCACCCCCGACTTCATCAGGGACTTCGCCGTGTACCTCAGCACGGTGAAAGGAAACAGGAACGCCACTATCTGGCTGAACTGCATGTGGCTCAAGGGCGTGGTGATGCGTGCGCACTTCAACGGCAAGATACCCAGAAACCCGTTCGCGCAGTTCCATGTCAGTCCGAACACGAAGGAGCGTGAGTTCCTTACGGAGGACGAGCTGAAGGCACTGATGTTGCACGAGTTCGCCGACAGTCACTCCGCCTTCGTGCGTGATTTGTTCGTCTTCGCCTCCTTCACCGCCCTTTCGTTCGTGGACCTGAAGGAACTCACCACCGACGATATAGTGGAGGTGAACGGCGAGAAGTGGATACTTGCGAGAAGACACAAGACGCATGTTCCGTTCCAAGTGAAGTTGCTTGATGTCCCCCCTGCAAATCATCGAACGATACAGACCGTTTCAGAAAGACAACTCCATATTCGGGGACATCAACTACTGGACGGTCTGCAAGAGGCTCAAGAAAGTCATCTGCGAGTGCGGTATCACAAAGGACATCTCCTTCCACTGCGCAAGGCACGGCTTTGCGACATTGGCACTCAGCAAGGGCATGCCCATCGAGAGCGTGAGCCGTGTACTCGGACACACGAACATCGTAACCACGCAACTCTATGCGAAGATAACCACCGAGAAACTCGACACCGACCTCTCCATGCTCGGCAGTAAGCTCAACGTATCATTCGGCAATATCAAGATAGGATAACAATGGAAGGGAAAGATACAAACAACAATGCTCGTCAGATAATCACGATGGACGAACACGGGAACGTCACTATACCCAACTGCGAGATATGGATGGGCGAGTATGAGATTGCCAACCTGTTTGGCGTGTTCGGACATTCCGTCCGCACGCAGGTCAAGGAAATATACAAGGTCGGGCTGCTGCATCCCTGCACGGCAGAGAGGAACATAAGGGTGGCGGAGGGTCGCTGGCTTGATGCGTACAGCCTTGAAATGGTCATAGCCCTTGCGTTCCGTATCAGGTCGCAAAGGGCAAAAAGGCTTCGGGAGCATGTCATCGCAATGCTGAACGAACGGCACGAAAAGTTTGTCATGCTCCTTCCTGCACGGGCAGGCAGTCCCTGCTGAAACGCCTTGACAGATGTTTATAGAGGTTTATCCCCTTGTGTCGATGGGGAATAAACCTTTTTCTTTTTGGTGGTTGAAGGGCAGGGATAACAGTCAGGGACGAGTCGTATAGGACTGCCGAGAAAAGAAAAACATACCGAACACAACTTCTTTTATTTTGATGAATTGATGAATATTGATATAATATGATTGAATATCAGGCGATTGCAAGTTCATCAACATATCATCAGACGCTTGCGAACGATGAAAGAAAAAGGCATTTTCCCTTTTTCAGCAACCCTCGACAAATCCTGCAAAATTATCCTCCTGTTCCCCTCAATT